>NZ_BROD01000001.1:3098076-3407884 GCF_024345225.1 Clostridium sp. TW13 | reverse complement strand
GCCTTTAAGAGATTGCGATGAAAAGTTGGTGGATTAAATTGTTCATAGAGGAAGTAATGTTATAGAATTTAAAATCTCCTTATAGCCAAAATAAAATAGACAGGATGATAATTTTATAAATCCTGATATCAATAGAATAAGGAGGTTTTAACTATGGATAAGAATACTACTCAAACTTCAACAGAACCAAAAAAGGAACATCAAGATGATATTAATGGACCTACTGGACACTGTGGTTGTGGTGACAATAAAAAAGCTAAGAAATCAGCAACTAATAACCAATGGGCTTAGTTACATTTGTTTATTAGGCATCTGAAAATAAATAACAAGTCCCAATATGTGACGGATATTTTTTGAAGATGCCATAGGAGGTTGTAGCTATGAGTAAAAATTCTAAACATTCATCTGTAAGTTTGGCAACTAAAAAGAATAAGCAAGGTAGAAGTCAAAGTTCTACGAATGTTGAGGCATTTGAGCAACAAAAACCTAAATTGTCAGATGGACCTAATAAGTTAGAACAAGATTAGCTTGAAATATAATTAATTTTCTAACTATTTTGTACTTGAAAACTTTTTGAGAAATTACCAACAAATCAATGAACCACTTGTATAACGTAATAATGCCTAATAAAAGTAATGTACTTTTATTAGGCATTTATTGCTGTGAATTTTAGAACGCTCCAGAGTCACTTCCTCCACCACCAGAGAAGCCACCACCGTCGGAAAATCCTCCAAATCCTCCACCATCTCCACCATCTCCACCAGTAAAGCTACTAGAAGAATTATTGTGGGTATTATAAAATTTATCTACATTATCATTAATACTATCAAATAATATTAAATTTGTGAGATAGTAAGATGAAAAAGCATCATTATTATAGTAATCATAGTAACCATTACTATTTGGATTACTAGTATATCTATTAGATTTCTTATATACGTTGGAGATATCTTTTGATAACTTCTCTAATATAGAATTATCTATACCTAAGGCAGTACCATAAATCATTGCATCTCCTAAATAAGAATCATCAAAATTGGAAGATATGTTCTTGCTTGTGTGTAATATATATTTTTTATATGCTATCCACTTTAAAAGTTCATCATATCCAGTGTTTGAGAGTACTTGTCTATTTCTAATTTCTACAAAGAAGCGAAGTCTATGAGCATCTAATCTTACATCATTTATAAAACCAACATACTTATTTCTAAAGGTTTCAGCATTACGATAGTTAGAAATGGAGTCTTTAACTGATCGTAAAGAAAATTTTCCGTTCTCCTCATAATTTGAAAACCAATTAATAAGAGTTGTTAGATGAATCAATTGTGGAGTTTTATTCGTAGTTCTAATAAAAAATAAATCCTTATGTTTACCAATTTGAACTTCCTCAACAGAATAAAATCCTTTCTTACTAAGATAAAATAAGGTAGATACTATAGCAATTTCTTTAATTTTAGTACTAGTAGTGGTAGCAGTTTTATTACATTCGTACAATAAATTAACCAAAGCTGGTGACATGTCTGAAGGCGGTGAAATTAGGATTTTTTCATCAAAAAATTTATAGGTAGATCTATATTGTTCAAGTTCTTTTCTGAACTTTTTATTATTAATTTTTTTCATTACAAATCCAAAAATAGCAGCAAATAAAACAAATCCTACTACTACAAATAGAAAGTGGCCAAAATTCCCGTTAGGGTCATGTGAAGTTTCGTTAATATTATTTTGATAGTCTCTTAAATCCTCAGGTTCTGTATAAGTAGAAGTTGGCAAATTTAAAAACTCTGGTTGAAAGTTAATTTTTACACCTAAAAGTGATGAAAGATTAGTTCCTTTAATTTGTATTCTATCTGGACCATAATTGGTGTTAAAATCTCCATCTACATAAAGCCAGTATTTAAATTTATCTTTAATGAATTGAGTATCTTTTAATGAAACATTCAGTTCAACATCTTTTACATTTTTATTGTTTGTTACATTATAAAAACTCCAATATAGCTCGCCAAAACCATCATATTTTACAGCAGCTGCTTTTACAGTATAATTTACAATAAAAGTTTTTTCTTCATTTGAACTTTTAGAGAAAATCTTTATATTTGTGTTTTCATTAGAGTCATTTAGTTCATAAGTATTATTCTGTTCATTGTTATATAAGTTTAATGGAATCATTCCATTCTTATCTTTAACAGATACTTTTGAAACATTAATAGAAGAAGTTCCCCTTTTGTATAAATTGATATATACTCCGTTAAAATTTCCGCTAAAGTTGTAAGTTAATTCTTCTTGAACTAATAAATCCCCAGAAGAATCTATACTTGCATTAATTAAAAGCTTTGAGATTGTGAAGTTTTTTTCTGAGGCATTAACAGTAAGTGGGGTAATTAAAATAAAAAAAGTTAAAAATAGAGAAAGTATTTTTTTCATAGAATCTCTCCTTAAAATATTTCTATAATATAGTTAATTATATCATGAGTACAGTGAATTTTTTCGTGAAATCATATTAATCTTTCTATAGTATTTATAGAATGTAGTTATAACTATAAAATGAATGATTTTGTAGTTAAATTCTATTGCGTTAAATTTATGGCTGAATTACAATATAGTAGTAAATTGGCTATAGAATTCATAAAGAGAGGAGAATAAATGTTGAAAAAGCAATTAAAGACTTTAAATGTAATGAAAGCTCTTTTAATTTTACTATTATCAGTTTTAATAATGGTACCTAGCAATGTTTTTGCAAGTACTACTTCAAAAGCAAAAGTATCGATAAGTAACATAGCTGATATTAGTAAGAATGTAAGAATGGGGGACAAGTATGCTTTGCCCAATACAGTAACAGCAACTATGAGCAATAAAACTACTAAACAAGTACCGGTGAAATGGAATGCTAAAGTTGTTAATACAAATAAGGCAGGCAAGTATTCTTTTGTAGGAACTGTACAAGGATATAATAAGAAGGTTACATTAACTTTAAATGTACAAAAGTATATAAAGTCTGTTGGTGATATTAACGCAACTGTAATTGTTGGTGATAGTTATAGATTACCAAGTGCAGTAACAGCAATTATGAATGATAATTCAAAACAACAAGTATCAATAATATGGAACAAAAGCATTGATACCAATAAGGTAGGCAAGTGTAATTTCACAGGCAATGTGCAAGGATATAGCAAAAAAATCAATGCAATGATAACAGTAAAAGATATTGTAATAACATTTAAAGATGAAAACTTAAAAAAGCTAGTACTAGATGAAGTAAGAAAGAGCTGTGATCAAACTATAATACATCGAAGTGATGTCTTAAAGGTAACTAAGTTATCATTTCAGAATGAAGAAATTAATAATATAACTGGTCTTGAGCATTTTGTTAATTTGGAAAGTCTTGATTTATCAGAGAATAAAATAAGTGACATAAGTGCATTGAAGGGATTAACTAAATTACAAAGGCTCTTATTACAAGATAATAAAATTAAAGATATAAGTGCGCTTAAAAATATGGTAAAGTTAGAAACCCTTGATTTGAATGGTAGCCAAGTAAAGGATATAAGTCCAATAAAGGATTTGATTCAAATGAAAGATCTTAATGCATATGGTAATCAAATAAGGGATATAAGTTCATTAAAGGGATTAACTAATTTAAAAAGGTTTATATTAGGTTCAAATCCAATAAGTGATATAAGCGTAGTGAGGAATTTTACAAAGTTACAAGAACTTAATATAAATGCTGCTGAGATAAAGGACATAAGTGTATTAAAAGGGTTAAAGAATCTAGTAGGGATTAATATATGTCATAATCAAATAAAAGATATAAGCCCATTAAAGGATTTGAAAAATTTAGAGTGGATAGATTTTGATAATAACCAGATAGCTAATATAGATGCACTAAGAGGTTTAACTAAGTTAAATGATATTTCTTTCGATTCTAATCGTATATGCAATATAGATGCATTAAAAGGGTTAACTAAATTAAAAGATCTTTGCCTAAGTAATAATCAAATAATTAATATAAATGTACTAGGAAATCTAAAAAGTTTAACAAGCTTGGAGTTAAATTATAACAAAATTAAAGATATAAACATTTTGAAGAAGATGACTAATCTCAGAGGTATTGCAATAAAGGGTAATCAGGTTAGCTATGAGGATAAGATAGCATTAGTACATGCATTACCTAAATGTATTATGAGTATCTAAAAATACTCAATTAAAAGAATAAAAATCAGAACCTACAAGAATTCAGTTCTTGTAGGTTTTGATTTTTTATTTTGTTAATATTAAGTTAGAGTCTGTTTTTATTATAATTTTTAAGTTATTATCTTTTATTATCTTATCAGTGTTGGCATTTTTGGGAACTATTAAGATAGATTTATTTGTATCGTTAATAAATGCTTTAACGCCACCATTTACAGGTTTTAAGTTTCTGTATAATTCTGCAGCTAAAAACTGACTTTGATCCCAGAATTCAGAACCACCGTATGTACCGCACAAAGTATACGCATTTACACCATTGTATTCAGGGAAAGATTTAAGCTTTTTAATAGTATTCTGAGCACTATATGATATGTAAGCATCTAGACCATTGTATTCAGGTAAATCACTAAGCTGTTTTATGGGACTTTGACTTCCGTCTACATGAGGAGATCTAATTCCTAGATAAATGACTCTTTCATTTAATCCTAAACTTAGCAATAAACTAAATAATAGCACAAATTGAACAATATTATTTTTATTCAAATCTGTTATTATTTTTTTTGAGAAAGCACCAATGCATATAGCTAAAGCTGGGTATATGGGTATTATATACCATGAAAGTTTTGTTTTAGCTATAGAAAAGGCTACAAATGGGACTAGAATCCATAATAACATAGTTAATGTATAGCCAGATATTTTTTTCTTATTATTTTTATTAGAGAGAGTTAAATATCCTATAAAAACTCCAAATAATATAATAAGCCAATAAGAATAATAATTTTCAATAACATCAAAATAGTATAATACAGTACCAGTGTGGCCTTCTAAAGGAGTAGCAGATCGAGCGAATAAGTCATACTGTATCATTTCTGTAAAAAACTTAGTGCCGTCTTTGGCATATCTAAATATGGCCCAAAGACCAATAGGTAAAATAGATGATGCTATGAAAAGTAACCACTGCTTAAGTTTTAATTTAAATATATATTTACTGAATAATAGATATAATCCACCTATGGCTACTATAGCAAACGCATGCCAGCTTTTTGCTAAAAAAGCTAGGGAAAAAGATAGGCCGGATAAATAGATCCAATTAATGTTATCTTCGATTTTAGCCATAGATATCATTGCAATTGTAAATAATAAAATATAGACACTATCAGCATCGCCAGTTCTAGCACAATGGGAAAGTAAATATTGTGATGTGGTAGCTAAAACTGCTGTTGAAATAATACACGCAATTTTACCATGTTTTTTCTTCACAAATAAAGCAACAAGTATAATTGTTAGTAGTGCTGATACTGCTGAGTATAGTCTAAGCCCAAGAGGAGAAAATCCTACAAGCTTATAGCCAAGCATTATAAGCCAATAACTTAGAGATGGTTTTAAATTATAGTAATCAGTTTTATAATTATATGTATTAACTATATAGTTTTTATTGTGCAACATTTCATATGCATTGACTCCATGTCTTGCTTCATCCCAATCTGCTATTGGATAAGAATTAAGATTTGCAAAGATATTAAAACATGCTAATACTAAAATTCCTAGTAATAATATGAAATAATACTTTTGAAAAAGGTTGGGCATGGTTGTTTTAATATTTCTAATCATGTTTGCTCTCCTTTATTAAAGCGTATTTAAAAAAAATAAAAAGTGTTATGTTTCTACTTAGATTATTGACAAAAATAAGTTCATAATTGATATTGTTATTCTCAAAAGTACTTGCAGTATTTTGAAATTATTAGATGTCTTATGGATTGTATAAAACTCATTAGTCATGAATCTTTATAAGAAATGAACTTTTATGCAACCACATTATTATATCATATATAGTAGATAGTTCTAAATCTATTAAACCAATACCTGTAAAAGTATTTATAGATAATTACTAATTAAAGTATTTATTAGTATCGAATTCATCAAGATTCGTCATACTAATAAAATACTATTGTTTATGTATAATAATATAGATATAATATGTTTAGATATAGACAAAATGGTAAGCAAAGGTGGAATGGTAGATGAAAATAATTAATAGTACGCCTAGAAAAGATGGCTTCAGAATGCCAGGAGAATTCGAACCACATGCTGGTTGCTGGATGGTATGGCCTGAACGTTCTGATAACTGGCGTTATGGTGGAAAGTATGCTCAAAGAGTTTTTGTGGAGGTAGCCACTGCTATATCAAAATTTGAGCCACTTACTATGTGCGTTAGTGGAGCACAATATGATAATGCTAGAAGTATGCTTCCAGATCACATAAGAGTTGTAGAAATTTCAAATAATGATTCATGGGTTAGAGATTCAGGACCAACCTTTGTAAAAAATGATGCAGGTGAAGTTAGAGGAGTAGATTGGAGATTTAATGCATGGGGAGGACTTGTAGATGGTTTATACTTCCCTTGGGATCAAGATGATAAGGTTGCAGGCAAGATTTGTGATATAGAAAGAAAAGATAGATATAGATTAGAAAGTTTTGTACTTGAGGGTGGTTCTATCCACGTAGACGGAGAAGGTACTGCTATGGTGACAGAAGCATGTCTTTTAAGTGCAGGTAGAAATCCATCAATGACAAAACAAGAAATTGAAGAAGTATTAATGGAATATCTTAATGTAGATAAGGTTATATGGCTTGAAAGAGGTATATATCTTGATGAAACTAATGAGCATGTAGATAATGTATGTACATTTGTAAGACCAGGAGTTGTAGTACTAGCATGGACAGATGATGAAACTGATCCACAGTATGAGCTTTCTAAAAGTTGTTATGATATATTAAGCAATACTACGGATGCAAAAGGACGTACTCTTGAGATACACAAAATGTATTTACCATCACCAATATGCATATCAGTAGAAGAAAGCAATGGTGTAGATCAGGTTGTAGGTACTCAACCTAGAATGCCTGGGGACAGACTAGCAGCATCATATGTAAACTACTATGTAGCTAATGGTGGAGTAGTAATGCCTGTATTTGGTGATCCAAACGATGAAAAGGCAGTAGAATTAATGAAGAAGTTATATCAGGATAGAGAAGTTGTGCCAATATATGCAAGAGAAATCTTACTTGGTGGTGGAAACATCCATTGTATCACTCAACAACAACCAGTATAATAGGTTAAGGGTTAAAAATACAATTTGACTTATAAAAATTATGAGCACATTAATAGATTCCTATTATGGCATGTGTTTATATCATGTGATTTTAGATATTTAAATGAGAAATCACAATAAATAATTAAAAAATAGATTATCTTAGGAGGAATTTGCATAATGAGAAAAGTGAAAGTAGCAGCAACTCAGATGTCTTGTTCTTGGGACATAGATGAAAATATAAAAAAAGCAGAAGAAATGGTGAGAGAAGCAGCACAAAAAGGTGCTAACATCATACTTCTTCAAGAATTATTTGAAACACCATACTTTTGCCAAAAAGAAAAATATGAGTATTTAGATTTAGCTAAGAGTGTTGAGGATAATAAAGCAATAAACCATTTTAAAGTTTTAGCTAAGGAACTTAATGTAGTTTTACCAATAAGCTTTTTTGAGAGAGCAGGAAATGTAGCTTTCAATAGTATTGCAATCATAGATGCAGATGGAACAGTTTTAGGTACATATCGTAAGACTCATATTCCAGATGGTCACTGTTATGAAGAAAAGTTTTATTTCTCACCAGGAGATACTGGATTTAAAGTATGGAACACAGCATTTGGCACAATAGGTGTAGGTATATGTTGGGATCAATGGTTCCCAGAATCAGCAAGATGTATGGCATTACTAGGAGCAGAAATTTTATTTTATCCAACAGCTATAGGTTCTGAACCAATTTTAGATATAGATTCACAACCTCATTGGCAAAGGTGTATGCAAGGTCATGCTGCAGCGAATATTATGCCATTAGTAGCATCAAACCGTATAGGAACTGAAACTGATGAAACTTCTATGACCTTCTATGGAACATCTTTTATTGCAGATCAAACAGGAGGAATTGTTACTCAAGCAGATAGAGAAAATCAAACAGTTTTAGTTGCTGAATTTGATTTAGATGATATAAGAGAAATGCGTCGTAGTTGGGGAGTTTACAGAGATAGAAGACCAGAAATGTATGGTCCAATAATGTCTTTAGATTCAAGTAAATAGTTTGATTTCTATAAAACATATTAATATAAAGGGTTATTGCATTAGTAAAAATAAAATGCATAACCCTTTTTTTGTTTAATTTTCATAGATTAAGTTTTTATTAATTCAAAAGTAAGTTTCCTATAGTTTGGAAATACGCTAATCCTAAAAGGATAGAGTTTATTATGGTTTTTGTGAAGATAAATCATTTCTATATTTAGTAGGTGTTACTCCTACTATTTTTTTAAAGTTTCTACTGAAATTAGCTTGGTCACAAAATCCAAGAAGAGTTGAAATTTCTAGAATGCTTTTTTCTGTACTAACTAATAGAGCTTTAGCTCTGTCAATTTTTATTCTCTTGAAATATTCCATTATTGATACGCCAGTGGTTTTCTTAAAGCAGCTAGATAAATATCCAACAGAACTATTTAGAGCTTTCGCAATATCTGCCAAGGTAGGAGAACTCTCGATATTTACATATAGGTAGCCAATAATTTTGTTTATTATAAGGTTATCTGTAACTTCTACAAAATCAAGTAATATATCTATATAAGCAGTGGCAATATCTAGTTCTAGTTTTTGTAATGCGTCTATTGTATTGGCTAATAATATTGCCTTATAAAACTTATTATATATAGTATGTAGATATTGTTTTGTAGCCCCTTTTTTTATTATTCCTCTGGCGAATACAACATTCCACATCAATAGGTCATTTCTTTTTGTAATTATCGGAATATTGTCTTGTAGTTCTTCACAGTGTTTATGTTTTATTAATTTGAGTAGTCCATCTTTGTTTTTTGTTTCAAACAAAAAAGACACATCATTAGAAAAAAAGTAATAATCAGAAACAAATACATCGTACATAAGCAACACCTCATATAAATTTAATACACCTCTAATAAAATTAATACACCTCTAATAAAATTAATACATTAATCGTTTAAATTAAGTAGGAGAAAAAGTTATCATAATATTATTTTACATGAATTATAAACAAAATAAAATAATTATGAACAAAATGCTCAATAAAGTAGTTGCTATAATATGCCTAAGAGTTGCAACCCTTTATAAAAAAGAATAATGATATATCGGAGGTATTGTTATGAATAAATACGCAGTATACCATGTTACAGATGTCCCTTATGCATATGGCAAAGATATAGATACTTTACAAGTAAGATTAAGAGTAGCTAGAAATGATATAAAGAGCTGTAAAGTTCACTATAAAGATAGATATAATTGGACTACAGATTTTGATGTTAAAGAGATGAAAGTTGTAGTTAATACAGAATTATTTGATTTTTATGAAACAGATATATCTGTGGACAGAAATAGATATAGATATTTTTTTGAATTAGAAGATTATGAAGGAAATATAATTTTTTTAGATGATAGAGGCTTCAGAACAGATAATATTAAAATTAAAGAGGCCACAGCATTTCAATATCCCTATATAACAGAAGCCGATTTATATAAAGAAGAAAAATGGCTTCAAGAAGCAGTTGTTTATCAAATATTTGTAGATAGATTTGAGAATGGAGACAAAACTAACGATTTACCGAATACACTTCCTTGGGGGGGAGAAGTAACACCTAAATCTATGTTTGGAGGAGACTTACAAGGAATAATTAATAAATTAGATTATATAGAAGAACTTGGTGTAGATTTAATTTATTTGACACCTATTTTTAAATCTACTTCAAACCACAAATATAACACCATGGATTACTTTCAAATAGATCCTCAATTTGGTACGTTAGATACAGCAAGAGAACTTGTGAAGAGATGTCATGAAAAAAATATTAGAATAGTTTTTGATGCGGTTTTTAATCATTCAGGTAGCGATTTCTTTGCATTTAAAGATGTAATAAAGAATGGAGAAAATTCTAAATATAAGGATTGGTATTTTGTAGATGAGTTCCCTGTGGATACTAACAAGGTGAATTATTATACCTTTGCTAATCACGTTTCTGAAATGCCTAAGTTTAATACAGCAAACCCAGAAGTAAAAGAATACTTATTGAAGGTTGCACAGTATTGGGTTAAGGAAATAGGAATAGATGGTTGGAGATTGGATGTATGCGACGAAGTTGATCATGATTTTTGGAGAGCTTTCAGAAAGGCAGTAAAAGAGTGCAATCCAAAGGCCATAGTTGTAGGAGAAATAATGCATGAAGCAAGTTCTTTCCTAAAAGGAGATCAGTTAGATAGTATAATGAATTATCCGTTTAAAGGAGCAATGACAGACTTTTTTGCAAAAAGAAGTATTAGTGCAGAGAAGTTTGATGATATATTATCTGTAAATAGATGTATTTATATGGATAGTATAACTAGACAAATGTGGAATTTGTTTGACAGTCATGATACTGCTAGATTTTTAACTGAATGTGATAGTAATATTGAAAGAATGGAGCTTGCAATAGCATTTCAATTCACTTATGTTGGAGTTCCATATGTATATTATGGGGATGAGATAGGCCTTGAGGGGGGCCATGATCCTCAATCAAGAAAATGTATGATATGGGATGAAAGTAAACAGAATAAAGACTTCTTTAACCTATATAAGAATTTAATAAAAATAAGAAAAGAAAATCCTGTACTAGTATATGGAGAATATAAAAACTTAGTTTGTAAAGACAATGTGATTATTTTTGAAAGAGTATTAGGAAATGAAAAAATAGTAGTTGCTATAAATAATAATTACGGAAGAAAAACAGTAGAAGTTAATTTACAAGGAGAATATAAAGATCTACTTGCAGAAAATAATCATTGTTATGATAATTGTATAGATTTAGAGCCTATGCAATTTAAAATATTAAAAAAGTAGATAATAAATTTTAAGAAATCTCAAAAATAAAATTTGAGGTTTCTTTTTTATAACAAAAAATTAATATCAGTGAATAAAACAAAGAACTATCACTTGGTTTAATGGTTAATTTAATAAAACTCTTGCTGTATCAAAAAAAATTGTTAAGAAATGTAGTTGGTGCACGATATTAAAAAATGTATTAGTATTATTTACAAAAGGGGGAAATAATATGTTTATTATTTTTGGTGTTTTAGCAACAATCTTGGTTATAGTTGAAGAGTACCTATTATCAGCTTATGCTAATTTTTCTGTATTAGGGTTTACTTTTTTTGGTGTTCTACCAGTTGGAGCAATAATAATAGGTATGTTTTTGGGATGGATGTTGTCAGTTGGAATTAAAAAAAGCAGAAAGCGATTCAAAAAATCTTATTGTTTGGTTGCTGCCTTAATAGGTCTTATTACTTTCTTTGGAATAAGTTATATGGAATATGAAACTACATACATTAGTAATAATACCAATGAACTTAATCGAAAATTTGAAGGAATGCCATTAAGAGATCTTGTTTACCAAGAGAATGGCAAGATAGAGCATTATACTTATTTTACTTATGTAAAAGATTCTTTGGATAATGCCCAATCTACAATAACTCTTAAAGGAGGACATAAATTTGATGTTGATACAAGAGGAACTATTAATTATATAGAGTTCTTTGCTGAATTGATTCTTATAATGATAGCAGCAGCCATTTGTGTAAAAACATCTTTATCCAACAATAAATTCTGTGAGACTTGCAATGTCTATTATAAGACAAAGAAGTTATTTTTCTTTCTTGCTTCAAATTACGATGAAGAAATGGATGCTTTAGATGATGCCTTAAAGAATCCACAAAGGTTAAAAGAACTTGTTGCTAAGAAAAGAAAGAAGAATGGTAGAGAAACCTTTTTTAATGTAGAACTTACTTATTGTCCAGAATGCAAAAAGGGCCAAATTTTAGTTAAACAATATTCTGTTAAAGGAAACAGTGCTGATGAAGTTGTTGCTAATAGAAAGACTATAGAACTAGATAATGGTATTGTTGATATATTAATTAATAAGTAAAGTAGATGTAAGTTTAAGCGTAATGTCTAGTAGAATCTATAGATTTTATGATAAAAGAACTATTTTAAGTTAGAAAGGAATTTCTAGGATAAAATAGTTCTTTTTGTGTTATAATGATATAAAAAATATTAGGGGGCAAAATATATGGAGTTAAATTGGAACTTAGATGCGCTATATAAGTCATTTGAGTGTGATGAATTTAAGAATGATCTTAAGAAATTGGATGAAGTCATAAATGATATTAACTTATGGGCAGATTCTACAGTTAAGGATCATGAAAATGAAGTTAATAAATTAGAAGAGTACATCAATAAATTTTCACGTTTTGTTGAGCTTATAGAGAGATTGTATTCTTATGTAAGTCTTAACTTAAGCACAGATACAAAAAATGCTACTGCATTAAAATATTCAGATATTCTAAATCAAAAGAATACTTTAACTGTAGGTGCTTCTACAAAGATTGAAAAGTGGATAAGTGAGATAGCAGATTTAAATGATAAAATTGAAAAATCTGAATTACTTAAAGAACACAAATTTTTACTACAAGAAGTTGTTGAAAAGAGTCAATATTTACTTAGTGAAAAAGAAGAAGCAATTATCTCTAAGATGCAAAATACAGGTTCTAACGCTTGGAGTAAATTAAAGAATAATTTGATATCTACATTAAAGGTGGATATAGAGCAAGATGGAGAAATGAAGCAATTACCTCTTACGGTAGTACTTAACATGGCTTATGATAAGAATGGTGAGGTAAGAAAGAAGGCTTATGAAGCAGAAATAGCAGCATATCCAAAAGTTGAAGAAGGTGTTGCTGCTGCACTTAATGGAATTAAAGGTGAAGTCTTAACAGTTTGTGAATTAAGAGGATATAAATCACCATTAGAAATGACTCTTAAGGGTTCAAGAATGGATGAAGAGTCCCTTGAAGCTATGTTAACAGCAATGAAAGAAAGTTTGCCAGCATTCAGAAAGTATTTAAGAAGAAAGGCTGAAATATTAGGATATAACAATGGGCTTCCATTCTATGAAATGTATGCACCAGTTTGCGAAGCTGATATGAAATTTACCTATGAAGAAGGAACAAAATTCGTAGAAAAGAATTTTAGAACTTTCAGTGATAATCTTGCTGACTTTGCAAAAAAAGCAGTAGAAAATAGCTGGATAGATGTAAAACCTAAGGAAGGTAAAGTTGGAGGAGCATTCTGTTCAAATCTTCATATGATAGGTGAAAGTAGATTCTTATTAAATTATGGAGATGCTTTTAGTGACGTTGTAACTATGGCTCATGAATTAGGTCATGGATTCCACGGAGAATGTTTAAAGAATGAAGCTATACTAAATTCAGATTATCCAATGCCAATAGCAGAAACTGCTTCAACTTTCTGTGAAACTATAATTAAAAAAGCTGCTATAAAAGAAGCAGGCAAAGAAGAAGCACTTGCTATTCTTGAAACTGAAATTTCAGATTGCAATCAAGTAATAGTTGATATATACTCAAGATTCTTATTTGAAAAGTCAATCTTTGAAAAGAGAAGAGAGTCAGCTTTAACTGTAGAAGAAATAAAAGAATGTATGCTAAATGCTCAAAAAGAAGCTTATGGAGATGGGTTAGATCCAAACTTCTTACATCCATATATGTGGACTTGGAAACCTCATTATTATTATGCAAGTTCTAACTTCTACAACTTCCCATATGCTTTTGGACTTTTATTTGCAAAGGGACTTTATGCAGAATATTTGAAGAGAGGCAAAGAGTTCACTAAGGCTTACGAAAACTTACTTTCAATTACAGGAAAGAACAAAATTGCAGATGTAACTAAGGTTATGGGAATAGATATTCATGATGTGAACTTCTGGAGAGGGTCATTGAAGACTGTAGAAGAAGATATTGAAAGATTTATAGAATTGAGCAAGTAAATATATAGAACTAAGTAGGTAATATGTTTTATGAAACTGTATGGGACTATTCCATAAGAATGTTGGTAGAATTATAGTGTATTTTAAAACAATAGGTCGTAATTTGTCACCAACATTTAAGTGGAATACTTCTATACATACTTGTACAAGATAAAACTATAGGATAGTAACTTTCATCAAATTTGAAGGTTACTATCTTTTTTTGGCTAGATGATATAGTTGGTGGAGTAGTAAGAACTTTGAGTTAGGTGGATTTCCATGATATAAATTACTTGATTATATGCAAAATCTAAGAAATGTTGTTTATTAAAGCTAAAGTTATGAAGAAGTAAGAGAGAATATTTAATATAACATATATATAAATCTTGTATGGATTAATAAGTTGCTTTTAAAATTGCTTGAAATAGAATAAAATATAAGAATGGATAAAAAAATTAGAGGTATGAATATGGATAAGGTTACTAGCTTTGCAGACAATTTAATATATGTGCATATAGAAACTACAGGCAGCGATTTAACCCTTAAAGAATGCGATCCTATTAAGTGGGAGAGAATAATCGAAATAGGTGCTGTAAAATTTAAGGGTGAAAAGTATTCAGAGTTTCATGCTTTTGTTAATCCAAGAAAAAAGTTACCAGTAAATATATTGGATTTGTGTGAAGGCATAGATGAAGAAAGACTTAAGAATTCTGAAACAATTAAAGAAGTGTTACCAAGGTTTTTAGAATTCATAGAGGGATTACCTATAGTGCTTCATAATGCAGAAGCAGAAGGAAACTTTTTGAAAACATATGCAGCAGCTTTGGAGCTTAATATAAATAATGAAATATTGAGTTCAAAGGAACTTGCTGTTATTGTAAATCCATCATTAAAAGAATATACTCTAGATTTTTTAATAAAGGAATATGTAGCTAATAACGAGGGTGAAAAACACAGAGCTCTTGAGGATGCAAGGAGCTTAGCTATTGTTGTGCAAAAGATCATTGAGGAGTTATGGCTTGAGTCAAGTTTGGTAATGCCATATGAATTTACTGAAGTGGATGATTGGAATTGGTATAAATATATAGCTCCCAAAGCTGTAACTTTATATGAAAGGCCTTTAATGGAGAGAGATCTAGTGCCAATAATTCCTGTGAACTATGATAAATATGAGGAATTATTTAGAGATGAAAAGCTGTGGCAGAGAACAGGAAAAAGTTACAGTATTAGAGAGCAGCAGATACAAGTTTCTGAAAAAATAAGAGAAGGTTTTGAAGATGGAAAAATTACATTAATTGAAGCACCAACAGGTATAGGGAAAAGTATGGCTTACTTGCTACCAGCAGTGATTTATTCGTATAAGACAGGAAGCAAAATAATAATATCTACAAATACTAAGGGGTTACAAAATCAACTTGTAGAGAAGGATATACCTAATCTGCTTGATATAATATCCCTTCAAAATAATATTAATTTTATGAGTATAAAAGGAAAGTGTAATTATCTTTGCGGTGATAGATTTAAGCTTATGGATAAGCCAGAAAGTTTAAGAGATAGGCTAGGGTATGTATATTTATATAGATATATATTCACCAAAAAGCTTGGGGATGTAGAAGAGATAAATCATTGGGTGAGAACTACATTTAATATAGACAGTTTTTTAGATGAATGTACCTGTGAATCAGAATATTGTGATGTAAAGAGTTGTGATTATAAAGAGCAATGTTATTATGCAAGAGAGGTTGATAAGCTTAAAGAAGCTAACATAATAATTGTTAATCATTCTTTGTTATTAAAATGGCCATATGGTACTGAAGTAGAAATAAAAAACCTCATAGCAGATGAGGCACATAACTTAAAAATGGAAGCTTACGCAGCTTTTCAAAGTGAGGTAATATCTTCAGAAATAGCTAAAACCATAAGAGAAATTTATTCTAAAGAAAGTAAGAGTGGATATTTGTTATATTTAGCTAAGAAATATAGAGACATTGTAGATGAAAAGAATGTATCAGTATATTCTAGAAATCTTAACAAGGCAGTAGATATGGTTACTGAATCTTTTAGAGATTTTATTAAATTGAAGAGAAAAGATAAAAAGGATGAAGAGGAAATCTATGATATCAATGAAAGTATAAACTTACAAGATAATAGATTTAATATCGTGAAGAAAGCACTTCAAGAATTTTTGCAGCATTTAACTTTATTTAGTATAGAAGTAAATAGGGCAATAGAAAAGTTACAATGCAATGAGGCCTTGAAGGAGGATAAAAGACTGAAAATCTTGCTTGAAAAAGCAAAGAATTTAGAAGTTATAAAAGAAACTATTGATAGCAGTATAAAGCAGGAACGAGAAAATTACTGCTATAGTTATAGTGTACATAAAGGATTTAGATGGTGGGCGATAAAATATATTCCTTTAGATGTACAGGATGAATTTTATGCAAAGGTAGTTGAACCTTTAGAAAGTGGATTGTTTATTTCAGCTACTTTAACTTCTGGAGGCAATTATGAAGATTTTAAGAGGACTTTAGGTTTCACCAAGTGTATAGAAAATAAGAAAAGTCTTGTTGAGATTCCTAAGATTGAACCTGCATTTAAATATAAACAAAATAGTATTATATATTCACCGAATTTAAAAGCTGATCCTGCCAACATACATGAATTTGCAGAGGAGGCAAGTGTTTTTATTCTCAACATTATAGATAATATAAAAGGCAATGTATTGATGTTATTTACTTCTACAGCAAGGCTTAAGGCTTTTGAGAAGGCAGTAACTCCAGATTTTGAAAAAAAGGGCATAAGAATATTAACAAGGAAAGGTGACTTACAAAAATTAAAGAACAGAGATAAAAAATACTTTTTCCTTGGCTCAAGGGGGTTCTTTGAAGGGGTTGATATTCCAGGAGATGCTATGAATACTGTAATTCTTGACAAGGTTCCAAATATAAATGGTAAAGAGCCGTTATATGAAGCTTTAATAAAAAGAAAACAAAGGGAAGATTTAGATTATTTTAAGTATTACAATATAATAAATTACCCTATAGTAGCTATTGATATAAAGCAGATATATGGTAGGCTTATGAGAACAGAATATGATTATGGCAATTTTATAATATTATCGAAGTTTTATAATATAACCAGCATAAATCGAAATCTGGAGAAAGAACTTTACGGGGTTAGAGTGATACGTGCTGATTCAGATATAATCAAAGATGACATAAATAGAAGATATAGGATGTGGCAGAAGGATAATTATAATAAGATAATTTATGAGGTGGGAAATAGATTGAAACTAGCTAGAACTCCAGAAGAAAGGCAGTTAACTTTAAAACAGGAATATGAAAAAAGAAAACTAATGTACGATAAAAATGTTTAAAAGTTCTATAATGGATATAATTTAGACAGAAGAGTAGGGCATCTTTCAGATGCTTAAAGAATTATTTTAAGGGGTTTGTGTGTAATGATTAAGATAGAATTGCTTAAAAATGTAAGGCTTTATGCTAAAAGAAATAGTGGCATGAAAGCTAAAGCATATTTTGAAGAAGGTCTAGTATCAAAAACTGAATATGGAGTATATAAAGATCATTTTATAGTTAGAGGGGAAGTTATATCACAAGATTTATTTAATTTGTATAACACAGAAATTGATATTAACTTATCAGATAACGCATTCTCTGAATTTAGATGTACTTGCAAGGATTTTGACAGGGAAGTAAATGAATTGGGGAGGTCCTTGTATGCTTGCAAACATGTTGTGGCTACTGCATATAATGCTATAAATATGCTGATTGAAGAGCAAGGCAGGCAAAATATGATTTCTAAGTCACAATTTATATTGGAGAAACTAGAGAGCAAGGCTCATGATAAAGTAAAAATAGACCTAGAGCTCAGCAGGGTTGTAAAATCTTATAATTCCTTTATTGCAGAGTTTAGAATTGGAGAAAAGAAAAAGTACTCCTTAAAAAATGTTTTACAATTTATAGATGCATATAGACATGGAGAAAGATTAGAATTTGGTAAAGAATTTATATTTGATGCTAATAGGCAATACTTTTCAGATAGAGACAAGAAAGTCATAGATTTTATAATTGGCATGTTGGATATAGAAGGCTTCTATATTGATAGAAGATTTAGCAGGAGTTCAGAAATCATAAAAGGAAAATCGGTAAGAATTCCATACAGTAGGATAGGTGAGTTCTTACTTTTATATTGTAATGAGAAAATTAATTTTGAATACAATAATTTGATACATAATAGAATTGAAATTGTTCAAGAAGACTTACCTTTAGCTTTTTCTGTGGTAGACATGGGAGAAGATATAGAAGTTCTACCTGAGAAATCAATGCCAGTAGAACTTTCAAATTATGGTCAATTGTATTTATATGATTATAAGTTATATATACCAAAAGAAAATAAAATTGAGCAGTATAAGTTAATAAATGAAGCTTTTGCAAAAGATAAAAGTTTATTGTTTAAAGCTTCATCTTTGGAAACAGTTGTGACAAAACTTGTGCCAATATTAAAGCAGGTTACAGATGAAGTTGCAATTGATTCAGTGATCCAAGAAAGAATTATTAGTGAGAAATTAAAGGCTAAATTTTATCTTGACAGAGACAGAGGTATAATTCTTAAAGCTAAGTTTTTTTATAACAATTATGAAGTTGGTACAGAAGAATTTACAGCTAACAATATGTTGATTTTAAGAGATTTAGAAAAAGAAGCTTATATAAATTCGGAAATTTATGATTTGGGATTTGTAAAGGATGATAACAAGTTTTTCCTTAGAGGAGAAGGTGAGTTTGAATTTTTATCAAAAGGAATTGATAAGTTACTTAAATTAGGCGAAGTATTTTATTCTGATAGATTTAGAAATCACAAAATACACAAAATGGACTCCATTAAGGCTAATATTCAAAAGACTGAAAGAGGCTATTTAGATTTTACCTTTAGTATTGCAGATATTAGTGAAGCTGAAATTAAGAACATATTGAGGGCGTTTAAGGATAATAGAAAATATTATAAGTTAAAAAATGAAGATTTCATTGATCTAGCAGATAAAGAAGTGGCAGAGTTCTTAACGTTAATTGAAAATTTATCAATGTCATCTAAGATTAGTAACAGTACTATTGAGGTTCCTAATAACAAGGCCTTTTATCTTGAAAGTTATATAGATGATAATGAGATGGATTTTATTGATGGTAGGCAGGATGTAAAAGAGATAACTAGCAAGGTTAAGGATTTGCATCAGATGGATTTTCGTGTTCCACAAAATCTTAATGCAGAGCTTAGAGAATATCAGGTTACAGGTTTTAAATGGTTTAAAACCTTAGCTTATTTAGGATTTGGTGGGATTCTTGGAGATGAGATGGGACTTGGTAAGACAGTGCAGACAATAGCGTTTATTTTGTCTGAAGGTTTTAAGAACAGCCTGATAGTTGTTCCTACATCATTAATTTATAACTGGAAAAATGAGTTTGAAAAATTTGCGCCTAGCTTGAAGGTAGGAATAGTTGCAGCTAATAAAGAAGAAAGAGAAGAAACTTTAAATAATAAAGACAAGTATGAGGTAATAATAACAACCTATAATTTACTTAGAAGAGATATTGACATTTATAAAGAATTAAACTTTGATTTGATGATAATAGATGAAGCACAAAATATTAAAAATCCGGGTTCGCAGGCAGCAAAGGCAGCAAAACTTATAGATGCAAAACTTAAGTTTGCATTAACTGGAACTCCTATAGAAAATTCTTTAGTAGAACTATGGTCAATTTTTGATTTCATTATGCCAGGATATCTGTATTCAAAAGGTGTATTTACTGAAACTTTTGAAAAAAAATCTCATGATGAAAATTCATTAAAAGAACTTAATAGGCACATAAAGCCATTTATATTAAGAAGATACAAAAAGGATGTAATTTTAGAGTTACCTGATAAGATAGAAACAAAATTGGTTGTAGAAATGACTGAAAAGCAAAAGAGAGTCTATTCTGCATATGTTAAGGACGTTAAAGAAAAGATAGAGGAGAATATTTCAGAAAAGAGTTTAGAAAAGAACAAAATAGAGATTTTTTCTTATTTAACGAAGTTGCGAGAATTATGCTTAGATCCATCAGTAGTAGTAGATGGCTACAAAGGTGGAAGTGGTAAAATAGATGCACTTGCAGATTTGCTGGATACTAACTTAAATGAAGGGCATAGGATACTTGTATTTTCACAGTTTACAAGAGTATTAAAGAATATATCTAAGACTTTAGAGAAGAATAAAATAAGTTATTGCTATTTAGATGGAAGTATAAAATCAGAGAAAAGAATGGAGTTGGTAAATGAATTTAATGAAGGAAAGTACTCTGTATTTTTAATATCATTAAAGGCAGGGGGGACTGGATTAAACTTAACTTCTGCGGATATGGTTATTCACTTTGACCCATGGTGGAATCCAGCAGTAGAGGATCAAGCTACAGATAGAGCTCATAGATATGGACAAAAGAATGTAGTTGAAGTAATAAAAATGGTAGCTAAAGGGTCAATAGAGGAGAAAATATTAAAGTTACAGGAAGATAAAAAAGAACTTATAACAAAAGTATTAGGAGATGAGCTAGAAGCAGCAGATTCATTCTTGAAACTTTCTCAGGAAGATATTGTTAAATTATTTGAAATAAACTTATAGCCTATTTACCAAAATAAGGAAAAATGTTAATATATATATATACTTTTTAAGGGGTGTATATGAATGAAATTTCAAAATATTATTTTTTATTTTGGTGAATCTAAAGAATGCTCGAATATAAAATCTATGCTAAAAAAAGCTTTACCCAATACAGAAATAAAATCCATATCTAAAGTGATGTCTAAAGAAAAGTTAACCTTTTCTGATTATGAGAGAGTTGGGTTTATTATTCCTTTGGAAAAATGGGAAGTTCCAAAGGAGGTAGAAGAATTTTTTACTAAAGTAGAATTAAAAAGAATAAATTATACTTTTGCTATAATCACTAATAGTATCTTAAGAGGAAAAGCTATTTCTCAAATTGATGAATTATTAATTTTTAATGGATTATATTTAAATTATGGTATGTACATTAATGACTGTAATTCGCATTTTGTATTGGATAAGATAGTAGAGAAAGTAATGAGGATGGATGATTATATTGAATCTGAAGGGCTGGTATATAAATCAGTTTATTCAACGAAAGATGCTTTTGTAAGATTAGAATCAGTGATTAAAAGAAAAGTATTTAGGCAAGTAAAGTCGGTAAATAGTTCACAATAAATGATCTGAAATATTATATTTAGAACTTAGATATTAAATAAAAGTTGAAATAAAAAACAAAGTCTTTATGGCTTATATAATCATAAAGGCTTTGTTTTTCTACATAGAAGAGTTAAATTTAGTCAGCGGAATATTTTAGATTTACATCACCAGAGACAGTTCTAACTTCTATTTTTGAATCTATATTGTTTAGTGATGAGCCATTTAGTTTATGCTCTGAGGAAGTTGAAGATTTTAATTTTAAGTCATTTTCTATACTACCAGAAACAGTTGATATTTCTAAGTTAGGTGAAAAATCTTTTGGTGCGTTAATTGTAACTTCACCAGATGTTGTATTACATGAAATTGAGTTTATATCATTTTTAAACATTAAGGATAAATCTCCAGAAACAGATTTTCCAGAAAAGGATTTTAATTTGCCGTTAACTTTAATTTCACCAGAAACAGAAGAAATATTAGTTGAAACACTATTTATTGAATCTGCAATTACATCTGAAGAAACAGTTTTAACTGATAAGTTAGTGGCACTAATATCACTTAATTTAACATCCCCAGAAGTAGAGTTAATATTTAAAGTATTAAATGTATTTTTACTTAGGCTTATATTACTTGATTGAGTGTTTAATGTTAGCTTTTTATTATAATTATTAGGTAAATAAATTTCTAACTTATAATTAAGATTACCAAAGTTACTTAATAATCCTTTCTTGAATTTTGTTTTAACATCTAAGGTTTTGTTTGTTAGTGACTTAGAAAGTTTAACTTTTGATGAATCCCCAATTAAGTTTACTTGCACATAGTTTTTATCCCAATTTTCAATCTTTAAGTCAGGAGAAACAAAATCTACAGATAAAACATCTATATTATCTAAATTTTCTTTTACAGAGTCAGTAAGATTATTAATTTCTGAATCATCAAAAGTGTACTGATTTAATGAGTGAAAATTTCCCCAACCATTAAAATTGAAGTTTATTCCATGACCGTTATTAATTAAGTTTATTATATCGATATTGGAGTTCCTTAAAATGACAGCAGCAGAAACATATGAGCATATCATTACTATAAATATAATTAGAGAGAAGATTCCAAGCTTTTTATATGATTTTCTTGAATTCATTGTATGATTACCTCCTGTTATCTAAAGAAATTGATGATTTGTTTTATTAAAAATAGTGAACCTTTAATAACAAATATCATTCCAATGATTAATAAAATACATAGACAAATACTGCCAATACCTAAAAGTACTTGAGCTGAACCTGGTATGTTTATATCTACATTAGAGAAGTGAGATATAATTTGATTGAAACCAAGTAAGCCAGAAACAATAAAACCTACACCAACAACTCCTATAGCGAAGCAGATAGCAACAAAAGCTACCACTAATCCTAATATTCCGAAACCAACTCCCAAGATAACTGGACTTAAAATTAATAATAAAATAATGGCCAATACCCAGAAACCAGTACTTTTACTTTTCACACTAGTATTGCTTTGGTAATTAGTATCTTCATATGATCCTTTTTTTCTAAATCTAGTTGAATAAGTGTCTATATAATGTTTTACTATAGAATGTGGATCTCCTAATTCATTAATGATTTCTTGCTCTGTTTTTCCTTGAGATAAACCAGTAGAAAAGCGTTGCTCATAATCATAAAGAATTTCAGAGCGCTCGCTTGCAGGAAAATCACTTAAGCCATTTGCTATAATATTTAAAAACTCTTCTTTATTCATCTTAAAAACCCCCTTTAAAAATAAATTCACGTTGCAATTTCTATCTTATTCCATATCACAACAATATTATATTAGATTAATATTAAACATTACAATAGACTATGTGATGTTTAAGAAAGTATTAAGTATTAAGAAAATCTTAATAAATGTATTGTATATAACTTGACCATTTTAATAAAATTTGATATAAGTAACATCTAAATGTTTTTATATCAAACTTTATAGAACATTTAGATGAATCAACAACTTATCCACAAAAACTGTGTACAACTTGTTGATATTTGTGCATAACATTGTGAAAAAGTCTAAAATAATTCTGAGAAATAGTAAATAGAGTATGCTAATTGTGTATAACTTTAAAAAAATGAATAAATTAATGGCGAAAAAGATAAAATGACATAGAATAATTAAAAAATAAGTAACAAAGTTAAAGGAATTATCCACAATATCAACAGCTTTGTGGATAAAGTGGTGGATAAGATGTATTTTGATAAAAAAATAGTTAATGCAATTTTTTTAAGAAGACCTAATAGATTTCAAGCCTATGTAAAATTAAGAGATGAAGAAATCATGGTTCATGTTCCTAATACAGGTAGGTGTAAAGAAATTTTAACCACAGGAACTACAGTACTTCTAAGAGAAGAGTTAGGTGAGCATAGAAAAACAGCCTATGATTTAATTGCTGGTTACAAAGGAAAGCAGCTAATAAATATTGATTCTCAGATTCCTAATAAAGTGGTTTTTGAGGCGTTAAAAAATAAGAAGATATTAAATTTAGAGAAATATAATATAATAGAGAGAGAGAAGACTTTTGGTAATAGTAGATTTGATTTCAAATTATCAAATGATTTAGGAGAAGAATATTACTTAGAAGTTAAAGGTGTAACTTATGAAGAAAATGGGGTTGTTATGTTTCCAGATGCTCCAACAGAAAGAGGAAAGAAACATTTATTAGAACTAATTGAAGCAAAAAAACAAGGTAAGGGAGCAGGAGTTTTGTTTTTAATTCAATTAGATAATGTAAGATATTTTACACCATACAAGGATATGGATCCGAATTTTTCAGCAGCGTTAAAGTTAGTGGTAGAAAGTGGAGTTGATGTTATGGCGTATTGCTGTTATGTTACAGAACATAGTATTACATTAAAAGAAATTGTAAGAGTAAAAATTTAGATACATGGGAGGCTTTAAATAAAAATTAAATTTTTTTTAAGTACATCTATCATTAGTAAAAATGAGTTATAATTAAGATATATTTAAAATTTGAGGAATAATTAGGGGGAAAGAATAGCATGGATAAAATAGTTAAGGAGCCTAAATTTATACCAGAGGTTAGAAGCAGCCTGAGAAGTCATCTTATAGAAGTACCATCTGTAATTAGAGATGCTAGTGGGATCAAGATATTTGGTAAACGCATAAAATCTCTTGTTTTTAGTACTGATGTGGCTGTAATAAAAAATACTAATGCAGATGCAGTAATAGCAGTGTATCCATTTACTCCGCAACCCATAATTACTCAAGCCCTAATAATGGCAGCAGATGTACCAGTATTTTGTGGAGTTGGTGGAGGGATAACCCAAGGAAAACGCGTGGTTAACTTAGCACTAGATGCAGAATTTAAGGGTGCTGTAGGGGTAGTTGTAAATGCTCCGACTTCCAATGAAATAGTAGCAAAATTGAGAGGAACAATAGATATTCCTATAGTGGTAACTGTAGTATCAGATCATGAAGACATTGAAGGAAGAATTGAGGCTGGTGCAACAATACTTAATGTGTCAGGCGGAAAAAATACAGCTAATATAGTTAAAGCCATAAGAGAAAGACATCCAGAGTTTCCTATAATTGCAACAGGAGGACCAACTGATGAAAGCATAACTGAGACTATAAGAGCAGGAGCTAATGCAATAACATTTACTCCACCAGGTTCAGGTGAAATATTCAGCGAATTAATGGACAAGTATAGAAATAATTTTTAGATATTATTTATACATTAATTGTTAAATGATGTCTTGATATATATTAATTAAATAACTTGAGTATACTAAAGAAATGTGATATTCTTTATTTAAAATACGTCACGGAAGTCTGTGGCGTTTTCTTTTATAGTTATTTGGTTAAAATTATGTTGTTTTTAGAAAGGAAATATAATTGAAAGGGGCTATTAGTAATGAAATTATTTGGTACAAGTAAGGTCGAAAATAATGTATTATGTATTGGTAATATTGATGTAATAACTTTAGCTAAAGAGTTCAAGACACCATTATACATTATGGATGAAGAACATATAAGGAATATTTGCAGAAGATATTATGATTCTTTTAAATGTGAACAACTAAAAAATAGGGTTGCATATGCAGGAAAAGCTTTTTTAACATTAGCTATGTGTAAGTTATTAGCTCAAGAAGGACTTTATTTAGATGTTGTTTCTGGGGGAGAACTTTACACTGCCTTTAGTTCAGGATTTCCAATGGAGAAGGTATATTTTCATGGGAATAATAAAACTATGGAAGAAGTAGATCTAGGAGTAAAACTAGGTGTTGGGGCCTTTGTTGTAGATAATTTTTATGAAATTGAAAATTTAAATTCTATTGCTAAAGTGTATGGAAAGAAACAAAAGATCTATTTAAGAGTTACTCCAGGTGTTGAGGCTCATACGCATGAGTACATAAAGACAGGGCAAATAGACTCTAAGTTTGGGTTTACAGGCATAGGGGAAGCTGAGGCTGTTCTTAATGTGGCAAAGAAGACATTAGAGTTAGACCACATTGAACTTTCTGGATTACATTGTCATATAGGATCACAAATTTTTGAAACAGAACCATACAGAGATGCAGCTAGAATTATGTTGAATATAATTAAAAAGATAAAAGTAGAATTAGATTATGAAATAAAAGAGTTAGATTTAGGTGGAGGATTCGGAATATATTATAATGAGGAAGATGAACCACGCAAGATTGAAGCTTATACTAAAATAATTTTAGATTCAGTGGAGGAGTTCTGTAAAGAAAACAAAATGGCAGTTCCTATATTAACTATAGAACCAGGTAGAAGTATAGTAGGAAATGCAGGAACAACTTTATATACAGTAGGTTCAATAAAAGACATACCTGAGGTGCGAAAATATGTTGCAGTTGATGGCGGGATGGGAGATAATATAAGACCTGCTCTTTACAATGCAAAATATGAGTGCGTGTTAGCAAACAGAGTTGAAGGAAAAAAGAATGAAGTTGTAACAATTGCAGGAAAGTGCTGCGAGTCTGGAGATATATTAATAGAAAATGTAAAATTACCTTTGATTGAAAGTGGAGATTTACTTGCAGTACAAAGTACAGGTGCTTATGGATATTCTATGAGCAATAATTATAATAAGATTCCTAGACCAGCTGTTGTATTTGTTAAGGACGGAAAAGCTAAGTTAGTCTGTAAAAGGGAAAGTTATGAAGATGTAATTAAAAATGAGATAAACTTATAAAAATAAGGATGGGAAAGCCATCCTTATTTTTATTTAGCAATATAAGTAGTACGTTCTAAATTTATAATTTTTATGGTATAATAAATAAATTAAAATATTAGATAAAATTGTATAAAAATATGAAGGAGATTTTATATGGAGAAGCCAATACTAACAGTAGATAGGATTGAAAATGATATTGCTGTCTGCGAAAAAGAAGATGGTAATATGGTTGACATGAAACTGACACAAATTATTGGTAAAGTAGTAGAAGGAGATGTATTATCTTTTACAAAAGAGGGTTATAAAGTAAATACAGAGTTAACTAAGAAAAGAAAAGAATGTGTAGAAAGTGCGTTAAAGGAGATGTGGGAATAGTGGGGAAGGCAAAAAGGCTTCTATTTGATTGGGTTATCCCTATAGTTGCAGCATTAATATTAACATTTTTGATTAATAAATTTTTATTGTTTCAAGTAAGTGTGCCAACTGGATCAATGATTCCAACAATAGAAAAAGATGATAGATTGTTAATAACAAAGGTGTATAATTATAGCTCTATAAAAAGAGGAGATATTTTGGTTTTTAATTCAAGAGAGTATAATCAGCCATTTGTAAAAAGGGTCATAGGACTTCCGGGTGAAAAGGTAGAAGTAGTAGATGGCGTAGTATATATAAATGGCACAGAGCTTAAGGAAGATTATGTAAAGAATCCAGATAAAATGTCTTGTAATTTTGGTGTTATACCACAAGGACACTATTTATTTTTGGGAGATAATAGAGCTATATCAGAAGATGCTAGGTATTGGAAAAATAAATTTATTGATGAGAAGGATATTATGGGTAAAGCTAGATTTACAGTGTATCCATTCAGTAGATTTGGTAGTTTGAAATAGTTAACAATTGTAAAGGGGGACATAGAAATGATAGATGAAAAAATTGATAGTTTATCTAATAAACTAATTGAAGATACACAAAAGGTTTTGCAAATTAATAGTGTAGTTAAATACAATGAGAGTGGAACAAGATTTGGTATTGGTGTTACTAAAGCACTTAACACAGTGTTAAGCATAGCAGAGGAAATGGGGTTTAAAGCTGTAAATTTAGATAATTATATTGGATATGTTGAATATGGTGAAGGGGAAGATTATGTTGCTGTTCTTGGACATCTTGATGTGGTTCCAGAAGGAAATGATTGGATTTATCCACCATATGGGGCTGAAATACATGATGGTAAAATATATGCTAGAGGAGCTTTAGATGACAAAGGTCCTATGATGGCAGCACTATATGGACTTAAGGCATTAAAGGACAGTGGACTTAAAACAACTAAAAGAGTAAGAATAATCTTTGGATTAGATGAAGAAAATGGAACTGATTTGGATATGGATTACTATAAAAGGTTGGAAAAATTACCGGTAGCAGGTTTTACTCCAGATGCAGAGTTCCCTATAATTTTTGCAGAAAAAGGAATATTAACTTTTGACATAAAAGCAATTACTGATAATAAATTGGGAAATGTAGAGGTTATTTCTATTAGTGGTGGAAACAAAGCTAATATGGTACCAGATTATTGTGAGGCAATATTAAAAGGTGTAGATTTTAATGTGTTATTGGGAATAATAAAAAGTGTTGAAGCAGAAACTGGCATAAAGATTATCTGTACAGAAGAAGCCCAGGACCAAGTTATTCTTAAAGCTCATGGGCTTTCAGCTCATGGTAGTACACCTGAACTTGGTAAAAATGCTATTATAGCTATATGCATGGTTCTTAATGCTCTAGGTGGTACATCAAAATTAGCAGAATATATAAACTTTGTAGCTGAAAAAATAGGAACAGATACTACAGGTGAAAAGCTTGGAGTTGCTATGACAGATAAGCCTTCAGGAGCATTAAGTTATAACTTAGGTATATTAAGTTTTGATGGTGAAAACATTTCAACTACAAGCAATGTAAGATATCCAGTAACATACTCTAGAGAGGATGTTTTAGAGCCAATTAGACAATTTGTAGATTTTAATGAATATGAATTTGAAGAAATAAATCATTGTACACCGCTTCATTGTGATAAGGATTCTGAGTTGATAAAAGCATTACAGAATGTTTATAAGGAACAAGTAGGAAAAGAGGCAACTTTAATTGCCATAGGTGGTGGAACTTATGCTAAGTGCATGCCTAATATAGTTGCATTTGGACCTATTTTCCCAGGAAAACCAGATTTGGATCATCAAGCTAATGAATATATTGAAATAGAAGACTTAATTATGTGTGCAAAAATATATGGTAATGCTATATATGAACTAGCAAAATAGACACTGCTGATTTAAGTTTAATAATATTAAAATGCTTTGAAAGCATGCATGAAATGTATTTTGAAGTATTATATGTACAACTAGATTTAATTTAACAAAAGAGAGGTGTAGGGATTGTTTAAAGATAAGAAACAAATTAAATATTTAATTATTTATATTGCCATAGCCATAGGATTCATTGTTATATTTAACTATGGTAAGGCAGGACTTACTACAAAAAAAATCACATATAGTGAGTTTAAAACTTTGTTACATGATAATAAGATTGAAAAGGTAACTGTGGGACCAAGTACAATTAATATAGATCCAAAGGAAAGTGCAGGATATAATGGACTTACTCTATATGCAGATAAGGTAGTGCCTGATACTACTTTAGTTGCTGAGTTAGAGAAGGCAAAGACTGATAGTGGGTTAAAATATGATGGAGCGCCTGAAAAAGGAATTTCATTTACAGAAATACTTATTTATTATATTTTACCTTTTATTCCTATTATAATAATAGGAAGACTACTTTTTGGCAGAATGGATAAAAAGATGGGTGGAGGAGTAATGTCCTTTGGAAAAAATACTGCTAAACTATATGCTGAAGCAGAAACAGGAGTAACATTTAAGGATGTAGCAGGACAAGAGGAAGCAAAAGAGTCATTAAAAGAAATAGTCGATTTCTTACATAATCCTCAAAAGTATGTAGATATAGGAGCCAAGTTGCCTAAGGGAGCATTATTGGTAGGACCTCCGGGAACAGGAAAAACTCTTCTTGCAAAGGCAGTTGCTGGTGAAGCGAAGGTACCATTCTTCTCAATGTCAGGATCTGACTTTGTTGAAATGTTTGTTGGTATGGGAGCATCAAGGGTAAGAGATTTGTTTAAGCAAGCAGAAGAAAAAGCACCTTGTATAGTATTTATAGATGAAATTGATGCTATAGGTAAGAGTAGAGAAGGTTCTATTCAAGGTAATGATGAAAGAGAGCAAACTTTAAATCAACTTTTATCAGAAATGGATGGATTTGATTCCTCAAAGGGAGTTGTTATTTTAGCAGCTACAAATAGACCAGAAGTACTTGATAAAGCTTTATTAAGACCAGGTAGATTTGACCGAAGAGTTATTGTAGATAGACCTGATTTAAAAGGAAGAATTGCAATACTTGAAGTACATTCTAAAGATGTTAAGATGGATGATGAAGTAAATCTTGAAGCTATAGCAAAGGGAACTCCAGGAGCTGTAGGAGCTGATCTTGCAAACATAGTAAATGAAGGTGCTATAAGAGCAGTAAAACAAAGAAGAAGGTTTGTAATACAAGAAGACTTGGAAGAGGCTATTGAAGTAGTAATTGCAGGTAAAGAAAAGAAAGATAGAATAATGTCACCAAAAGAAAAGAGTGTAGTAGCTTATCATGAGGTAGGTCATGCATTAGTGGCTGCAATGCTTAATAATACAGATCCAGTTCATAAAATAACTATAGTTCCAAGAACCATGGGAGCTTTAGGATATACAATGCAACTACCAGAAGAAGAAAAGTATCTAGTTAGCAGAGATGAAATGTTAGATGAAATTACTGTAATGCTTGGTGGTAGATCAGCAGAAGAGGTTGAGTTTAATATAGTATCCACAGGAGCTTCTAATGATATAGAGAGAGCTAGCCAATCTGCAAGAAGAATGATAACTATGTATGGTATGTCAGATAGATTCGATATGATGGGACTTGAAGCTACACAAAATAGATATCTTGATGGAAGAGCAGTTATGAATTGTTCAGAAGCTACAGCTACAATTATCGATGAAGAAGTATTAAATATAATAAAAAAATGTCATAATGACGCAAAGGATGTATTAAACAATAATAGAGATTTACTTACAGAAATAGCTGATGTTCTTTTAGAGAAGGAAACAATTTCAGGAGATGAATTTATGGATATAATATATAAGAAGTATCCTGAAAAGAAAGCTGAAAGAGAAGAAAAAGAAAAGCAAAAGAAACTTTTAGAAGAGGAAGCTAAAAAGAAAAAAGAGGAAAGAGAAATTCTTGAAAGAGAGATTCTTGAAAAAGAATTAGCTAAAGCTAATGAGATAGAACAAAATAAATTAGCTGAACAAAATCCTCAGAATGATATTAGCAGTCAGCAAAATCAAAATATGATTACTGATAATAATCAAAAAGTAGAAGGTAATGAAGTTAATAGTTTAGCAGCAAAAGATAATCAGACTGAAAATGATAGTACAGAAAACAATCAGTGGTAATAATGAAAATCTTTAAATTATTTACATGATATATTTAACTATGTAACTTAAACAGAAAGTAAGCTAAATAAGTCAGGCAGACCGCAAAAGGCTGCCTGTTTTTGTCCTTACATGGTATCGTAATAGATATAAGGCATATGAAAATAAATAACAAGTCCAAACATACTAGCAGATGGTCTTATTTATTTTTTGAAGATTCTTAAGCTTAAGTAGTAATAATGAATAATTAAAAATGCATTTTAATAAATGTGTTTTATGTAGGAGATGAGTATTAATGAAAAATGAAGAAATTAATGAACAAAAGCAAGTTGAATTCTTGGTAGAAAAGAAGAAGTTAGACGAGACACTTGAGATTATTAATAGTGAAATTTTAAATTATATAGAGAGAAGAAAATATATAACTGATTATATTCGTGATTATAGACAAAAGGTAGTTGAAGATTATAAAGATGATGAAGATGCAATTATAGAGTATTTTGATCATGAAAGGTTTGTAAAAGAAGAAGCATATAAAACTATAGATAAAAAACTTAAGGAACTAACAATTTTGAAGGAATCGCCTTATTTTGGTAAAGTTACTTTTGAAGAAGAAGGAGAAGAATATCCGGAAACTCTTTACATAGGTAGGTTTGGTGTTACAAGAGAACAAGACTTAGAACCTATAATTATTGATTGGAGAGCTCCTGTAGCTTCATTATTTTATCATGGTAGCTTAGGCAAGGCTAGTTATGATGTTCCTAAAGGTGTTGTAGATACTGAAATTCTAGGAAGAAGACAGTTGATAGTTAAAAAAGCTCAACTAAAAGGAATGTTTGACTCTGCTATAGATGTAAAAGATGAAATTCTTCAGATGGTACTTAGTTCTAATACCAATGAGAAGTTAAAAGATGTTATTATGACGCTTCAACAAGAACAAGATAAGATTATTAGAATGGATAGAAATAAAACCATAGTAGTAAATGGAGTAGCAGGAAGTGGTAAGACCACTATAGCTCTTCATAGAGTAGCATATTTGCTTTATAATTACAGAAAGCAGTTAGAAAACAAGGTGTTAATTCTAGGACCTAATGCTGTATTTATGGAGTATATATCACAAGTGTTACCTAGCCTCGGGGAAACAGGGGTTAAGCAGGAGACATTTACTAACTATGCAATAGAAGAAATAGGATTAGATGAGTCAATTATAGAGTTTAATGAATTTATTGAAAAAATATTATCAGGAGATGAGGCGTTTATTAAAGATGTTCAGAGAAAATATTCTGATAAGTTTATTAATGAATTAGATGAGTATGTTGAGCAGTTAGAAAATAATTATTTGGATGTACCTACAGTTAAATTTTTTGATAAAGAAGTAATAAGTGCAGAAGAAATTAAAGAATACTTTCAAAAGCATTATGCATATATGCCTTTATTTAGAAGAAGTCAAAGAATAAAGAGAGTTATTTTTGAGAAGATAAGAGAAAAAAGAGATGAAGAAGTAAGAATTTTAAATAAAGAAATTGCTGAAGAAAAGAAATCCTTAAGTAAGGATGAACTTTTATTACAAGAGTCAAACATAGACTTTAAGCGAAAGATAAGAATTAGAGAGATTATCAGAGAAGTAATGGATACTAAGAATAGGATTAGTGAGTGGATTGATAATGAAGATATAGTTTCTTTATATAAGAAGTTTGCTAAGATTGAAAGATTATCTATAGCAGATTTATCACCAATACTTTATTTGATGATTAAGCTAGATGGCAAGAAAGCAAAAAATACAATGAGACATGTAATCATTGATGAGGCTCAAGATTATAGTAAGTTACAATTTATAGTTGTAAAAGAATTAACAGATTGTAAGAACTTTACCATAGTTGGAGATTCAAATCAAAGATTATTTAAGTTTTCAGAAGTTCCAGCCATGTTAGATTTGGATAACATATGGAATGAAACAAAAGTAGAAAAATTAAATTTGAATAAGAGTTATAGATCTACTTATGAAATTATGGATTATGCAAATAAATATTTAAAGGAAGAGAAGATAGTTCCAATAGTTAGAAGTGGTAAGGCAGTAGAAGTTACCTCAGCTAGTAGTGGAGAAGAATTATCAAGTAAGATAATAAGTGAAATAGAGAAAATAAATAAGGAAGGTCTTGAAAGTATAGCTATAATTACTAGAGATGCTGATCAGTTAAATAGAGTTCATTCATTAATTAAAGATAAGGTTCATATAGCTAAATTTGATAATGAATATGTTATTTATAATGGTGGTACTGTAATAATTCCATCATACTTTGCAAAAGGATTAGAGTTTGATGCAGTAATAATGCTAGATTCTGATGGAAATGATTCTAATGAAGATTTAATTAAATATATTATTTCAACAAGAGCACTACATTCCTTGAAAGTTATCAAATTATCAAACATAATTTAGATTTTTTAATAATATGAATTATAAATAGATAAGTTGGTAAAAATATAGTAAACCAATAAATGCTATTGCATATTTATACAAAAGTGTTGTATAATCATGCAATAGGAAAACAAATGTTAGGGGGCACTATATTATGAAAAAAGGATTATTAAAAAAGATAGCTTCAATAGCTTTAGTTTCAGTGATGGCTGTAAGTGTATTAGGATGTACTAACAAGTCTGGTACGGCAGCTAGTGATGATCTAAGTAAGATTAAAGCAAACAAAAAAATAGTAGTTGGGTTAAGTCCAGATTATGCACCATTTGAATTCAAGGATAAGCAAGGCAACATTATTGGAATGGACGTAGAGATAATAAAAGAAGTTGCAAAAGATCTTGGAGTACAATATGAAATAAAAGGAATGGACTTTGATGGTTTAATCAAATCACTAGAAGCAAATAAAATAGACGTTATTCTTTCAGGTATGAATCCAAATCCAGAAAGAGAAAAAAGTGTTACATTCTCAAGAGGATATTATGATTCAGTTAGCCAATTGGTAGTGAGAAAAGGTGATGCTGGTAAGTATAAAACTGTAGCTGATCTTGCTGGAAAGACAATTGCAGTACAAAAAGGAACAGTTCAAGAAACACAAGCCAATACTGCTAAGGCAGGAACTGTTAAAGCACTTGGAAAGACATCAGATTGTATATTAGCTTTACAAGGTAAAAAAGTAGATGCAGTTCTTTTAGATCAACCAGTAGCTATGTTTAATGCAAAAGCAAATGCTGATTTAGAGCTTGCAGATGTACAAATAAAGGATACAACTACTAAGCCTTTTGCAGCAGCAATGAGAAAAAATGAAACAAAATTACAAGAAGCAATAAATAAAACATTAGATAGACTTGAAAAAGAAGGAAAATTAAAGAGTTTCTTTAATGATGCAGTAAATAATGTAGGATCATTATAGTAAGTGAACTCGGGGACGGAGGTTAATAAATGAGTTTTGAGTTTTTGAAAAACTATTATCCCTTTTTCTTAAAAGGAGCTGGAATAACAATAGTATTAGCATTCTTTTCAGTAATAGTTGGTACAATATTAGGATTATTTTTAAGTTTACTAAAGTTATCCAACAATAAAGTGTTGAGATTTATAGCTAGTGCTTATATTGAGTTTGTAAGAGGAACGCCAATTTTAGTTCAAGTATGGATTGTTTATCTAGGGTTATCCAACATAGGACTTAACCTACCAGATATAGTAACGGGTATAATAGCTCTTTCATTGAACTCAGGTGCTTATGTTGCAGAAATAATTAGAGCAGGAATTAATGCGGTGGATAAAGGTCAAATGGAGGCAGCAAGAAGTCTTGGAATGAATAAAGGACTTGCTATGAAAGAAATTATTATACCACAAGCATTTAAGAATATTTTACCTGCTCTTGGTAATGAATTTATTTCTGTTATAAAAGAATCTTCTATAGTATCAGTATTAGGAGTAGCGGAACTTATGTATAATTCTCAAACAGTTGGATCTATAACTTACAAAGGCTTACCACCATTATACGTTGCAGCTGTAATGTATTTTCTAATAACATTTACTTTATCAAGAGGGTTAGCATTAGTTGAAAGGAGGTTGAAGGTAAGTGATTTACGTTAATGATCTTCATAAATATTATGGTGATAATGAAGTCCTAAAAGGAATAAATCAACATATTAAAAAAGGTGAAGTTGTTGTTATAATAGGACCTTCAGGCTCTGGAAAAAGTACGTTCCTAAGATGCTTAAATCTATTGGAAGAGACAACAAATGGACAAATAATATTTGAGGACAAAGATATCACTGGTACAAAGGTAGATATAAATAAAATTAGAGAAAACATGGGTATGGTGTTTCAACATTTTAATTTGTTTCCTCATAAGACAGTCTTAGATAATATTACATTGGCTCCTATTAAGGTTAAGGGGAAATCAAGGGAAGAAGCAGAAAAGAAGGCTTTTGAGTTATTAGATAAGGTTGGACTTAAGGAAAAGGCTAATGTATATCCTGCTTCATTATCAGGTGGACAGAAGCAAAGAATTGCTATAGCTAGAGCTTTGGCAATGGAACCTGATGTTATGCTTTTTGATGAGCCAACCTCTGCATTAGACCCTGAGATGGTAGGAGAAGTGTTAAATGTTATGAAATCACTAGCTTCTGAAGGCATGACAATGGTTGTGGTTACACATGAGATGGGCTTTGCTAGAGAAGTTGGAGATAGAATAATATTTATGGATGGAGGCTTTGTTGTAGAAGAAGGTACTCCAGAAGAGATATTTAGTAATCCTCAAAATGATAGAACGAAAGATTTTTTATCAAAAGTTTTATAAACATAAGGTTTAACTTATTTAGTAGAATTGATTCTTTAATGAATAAAAAAGTAATAGAGCAATAAAAAAGTTGCCTATAAAGAGATGCTAATTTCTTTATAGGCAACTTAATTTTATAAGAAAGTATTGAGTAAACTATCATAAAAATATTTAAGTGCATTTGGCTTCACGCTAATTGATTAATTTAATGTTCAACCTTTCTATGTTAATTGAAAGTGATAAATTTAATTGAAGGATTTATCAATAGTAATTACACAGTTATATTCTGGATGTAAGTTTTTTATATCTAGGATTATTTTATCAATTAAACTTTGTTCATTAGTAGAAGTATTAATTTCGTAACTATTAACAACTAAATCGAAAATTAAGTTTTTTGATTTCCCATCTCCAACTATTCTGAAATCATGCATTGACTTGATTTCAGGATAACTTTTAATAACTTCAGATACCTCATATCTAGCAATATTTATTTCTTCATTATCTAGGCATACAGGATCCATATGAATGACCAATATAATATTTAATTTTTTAGAAAGTTCTCTTTCTGCTAAATCAATAATATCATGGATTCTCATTATATCTATATTTGATGGTATCTCAGCATGTATAGATGCCATACATTTGCCAGGACCATAATTGTGTATAATAAGATCATGTACTCCACTTACATGCTTATAAGATGAAACACCATTACTAATTGCATCTACTAATTCTTTGTCAGGAGCTTCCCCAATTAATGGGCTTAAGGTTTCTTTAGTTAATTTAAAACCAGAATATAAAATACCAAGAGCAACTAAAATACCTATGTATCCATCTATAGGAAGAGTTGTGAAATTTGATAATAAGAAAGATAACGAAACTACACTAGTTATAACTACATCTCCAAGAGAGTCGAGAGCTGTTGCCTTTAGTGCATTAGAATCTATTTTTTCACCTAAATTTTTATTAAATAACCCTAAAAATATTTTAAAGCATATTGATAATAGTAATAATATAAAAGGTACAATTTTAAACTTTATAGCAGATGGATTAATAATTCGGTCGAATGAAGATTTAGTAAATTGAAACCCTACAATAATAACCATGAAGGCAACAATAAGAGCAGATATATATTCAACTCTTCCATGGCCAAAAGGGTGCTCTTTATCAGCAGGCATACTAGAAATTTTAAAGCCTATAATAGTAATGATGCAGGAGCTGGCATCGGATAAGTTGTTGAATGAATCAGCTATAATAGCAATACTTCCTGATAGAAGACCGACAAATAATTTTATTGAAAATAAAAACACATTTATTATAATCCCTACAACACTGGCTGCATAACCTACTTTTATCCTAGATTCTTCATTTTTATAATCCTCGTTAATAGGTCCAAAGCGTCTTAAAATATAATTAGATAACATAAAAAAGTCCCCCCATTAAAAAATTAATATATATTCCATAAATCGATTAATTGCTAGATTTTTGAATAAAGTGGATGATTATATAAATTAATTATATACTAAAAAATAAGAGAAAAATGAAAAATAATAAAATAATATCATCATAATATGATAAAATATAACAATGAGATATAGAAAAGAGGTAAAAGTTATGGAAAAAAAGTTAGCCCTAGAATTAATAGACTTTATATATGATTCTCCAACAGCTTTTCATGCTGTTAAGTCTGTGAAGTCACTAATTGAAAAAGAAGGATTTAGAGAATTAAAATCAGATGAAAGATGGAATCTAGAACAAGAAGGAAAATATTATGTTACAACTAATGACTCGGCTATAGTAGCATTTGTTGTAGGAAAAGAACTACCTCAACAAGCAGGGTTTAAACTAATAGGAGCACATACAGATGCCCCAACTTTTAGAATTAAACCAAAGCCAGAAATGGTTGCAGAAGGAAAGTATTTAAAATTAAATACAGAAGTGTACCCAAGTCCAATACTTACTACTTGGTTTGATAGACCTCTATCTATAGCAGGAAGAGTAACGCTAAGAAGTGATGATATACTAAACCCTAGAACAGAACTTTTAAATGTTAAGAGACCTATAATGATAATTCCTAATTTAGCAATACATATGAACAGAGATGTAAACAATGGAGTTAAAATTAACCGTCAGGAAGATACATTGCCGCTTGTAGGCTTGATAAATGATAATCTTGAAAAAGAAAATTTTTTAATCAATCTAATTGCTAAAGAATTAAAAGTAAATAAGGAAGATGTATTAGATTTTGATTTATATTTATATGAATTTGAAAAGGGGTCAGTAATAGGAGTGAATGAAGAATTTATATCTTCATCAAGAATTGATGATCTTGAAATGGTTCATGCTGGAATTAAGGCACTTATAAGTTCAAAGGTTAATAAGGCTACAAATGTTATGGTTTGCTTTGATAACGAAGAAGTAGGTTCGTCTACAAAACAAGGAGCAAATTCAGAATTTTTAGCCCAATTGCTTGAAAGAATAGTTCTTGTTTTAGGCGGAGATAGAGAGGATTATTTTAGAGCATTAAAGAAATCTTTCATAATTTCAGCAGATGTTGCTCATGCAGTACACCCTAATGCAGGTTCAAAGCATGATCCAGTATTGAGACCAATGATAAATGCAGGTCCAGTGATTAAGATAGCTGCTTCTCAAAGTTATACTTCAGATGCAGATTCTTCTGCAGTATATGAAGAGATATGCAGAAAAGCAGGAGTTCCATGTCAGAAGTTTGCTAACAGATCAGATTCAGCAGGAGGTTCAACTATAGGACCAATCTCTGCAAGGCATCTACATATAAGATCTGTAGATGTAGGAACAGCATTACTTGCAATGCACTCAGTAAGAGAACTTTGTGGAGTATCAGATCATTACTATACTACTAAATCTTTTGAAGAATATTTTAATTTATAATTTAAGAAAAAGAAGTGCAGTACGCTTTTATTGCGTAAAGCACTTCTTTTGTATTTGTAACTTATTACTAAAGATCTTCTGTATTGGTAGGGGTGATATAATCAAATTCTGCATAAGAGATATTGTTACAAACTATAGGATCTTCTACTGGATCTGGAAGTTTAGTGTAGGTACCAGCTTCCTTAGAGTAACTATTCAACTCTTCCTTAGTTGGCTTCATAATATCTCTTATCTTAGGAGCATATTTTCCATCAGTTTTATCTTCAACATTTTTCATAATGAGAAGCCACCTCACAATACTATTATTTTCTATAGGATGGGGTAATTTTAACGGTAATAATAGTATGTGCTTTTTACAATTTTAATATAGAAAATAATATTGGAATATATGGGCGTGTATTCTTATTGTTTCAAAAATTGTTGATGGATATTATCATAAGTGTATAGTTTATCATGATATAGAAGTATAATTTTTAATGATGAAATAATTTAATAAATACTTTATTATAAATACATAAAAATAAAACTTAAATATGGTGTTAAACATCTATATAGGTTAAAGAAGCATTATTATCTATCCCCTCAAAATAGGTAATGCTTCTTTGTTTTTTTTAAATGGTATTTATGATAATATAAACTTATAAGTAAATAATAACCTCTAGAACTTATAGATTAAACGTGTACAAACAGGAGGAATTGAAATGAGCAATAATAAGGATTTATATGAAAATAAGTTTTACAGTATTGTAAGTTATATAACATATTTATTTATAACAAATTTTTGGTTCTTAGTAATGATTTTTCCCCTTTGGTTTTATATTTGGGGAGCAGGTAAGAATATTTCACTTAGCTTGGTTTTACTTTGTTCAATATTAATAGGGCCAGCGGTGACAGCACTTTTTTCTGTAATGGGAAAATTAGTTAGAGGAGAAGATATAAGCTCTACTAAAGATTTTTTTCATAGTTATAAAATTAACTTTGGACAGGCTTTTTATATAGCAATAATTATAAATGCATTAATTACTGTTTGTTATATTGATATTGGATATTTTGTTTCAAGAAATTTAATGATTGTTTCATATATATTTTTGGCAGCAATAGTTATACTTTTAATGCTAAGTTTTTATATTTATCCGATTTTAAGTAGATTTAATTTGGGGATTATCCAGATTTTCAAACTTGCTATAAGATTAGGAGTAAAAAAAGTATATATAAGCTTAACTAGTATTTCAATGATAATAATAGTGTTAGGTTTTGTAAAATTCATGGGAATTTCATTGGTTGGGGTTTTATTTGGAGGTAGTGTGATCTGCTACATTATAATGAGACTTCAAAAGAAAACAATGGATGAATTAGAAGAAGAATTAAAGAATAAATATAATATAGATTAGTGGTGCTAATATAATATAGTAATTCTATATAGAACTGTTCCATCTAAATGTTGGTGGACAAAGTGGCTAAATTTAGATGGACAAGCTACAAAAAATCGACAATATTCTACCAACATTTAAGTGGAATAGTCACATATACGTTCACAACACTTTATAAAGGCAATAGGTCTTGTGAATTTTAGTAAGTAAAAATAAAAAGTTGTTCTAGTAAGGAGTTTGCATCTCCAAATCTAGAGCAACTTTTTTGGTTTTTATAATTTCTAATTAAATTACTGTATTAAAAATTATCTATTTTAAATGAGCTTCGTTAGAATTTACATATAAGTAATAGCTAAACAATAAATTTTGGAAAGTTATTATTGTACTGTTATTGATTGTTGCAACTTAATATTAGCTGAAGAACTGCCAATAATAATCTCGGCAAAGCCTTTTTCTAATGAAAAATCATTTATTTCTTCATTCCAGTACATTAAATCTTCGGATTTTAAAGTAAATGTAACATTTGCAGTTTCACCTGAAGACAAATGGATTCTTGTAAAGTCAACTAGTTGCTTGTTAGCACGTTTAATTCTATTAGAAGGAAGATGCACATACATTTGAGGTACTTCATCTCCAGCTATATCGCTAGTATTAGTTAAATCAAAGGTAACTAAAACTTTATCACCAGCACTGATTGAATTTGATTCTATATTTAAATTGCTATACTTAAAGGTTGAGTATGATAAACCATGACCAAATGGATAAAGAGGATCTTCTTCAAAATACATATAGGTTCTCTTACCGTTGATTATGTCATAATCATTTATATCAGGCATAGTGTCTAAGTTTTTATACCAAGTCATGCTAAGTCTTCCTGCAGGATTATAATCAGCAAAAATACTATTAGCTAAAGCATTACCTAGTTCCTGGCAGCCATGAGCTGTGTAAATTATTGCAGGAATATTATCATTAACCCAATTAATAGCGAAAGGATATCCACTGATAACTACCACTATTGTATTAGGATTTGCAGCATGTACAGCTTTTATAAGTTTTTCTTGATAAGTTGGAAGTTCGATATCTGGTCTATCAATTTCTTCTTTTGCATTGATTAAAGGATGATTTCCAACAACAACTATAGCTACATCACTCTCTTTTGCAAGCTTAACTGCTTCTTCAATACCATTTTCTATAACTTCTTTTTTAAATGAAGCTTCATTTTTATAATTTATAAAATTTTGCTCATATCCTTTGGTGACATGTAAGAAGCCACTGGTATTTTCATACTGTATATTGTCACCATTCCAAGTCTTGATTTTGAATTTATCAGAATAAAAATCCTTAATTTTGAATTGCTGTTTTGCATACCAGCCCCAGATATTTTCTGAAGAACAATCAATAGTTAGGTCATCTGTATTCAAATATTTGTTATTAGTTTTGTTTTTAAAGGTGTAGCTGTTATATCCCCAATCACAGACTTCAAATTTATCTGCAAATTCAATGTTATTATGAGAACAAGCAATATTTTCGAAAGAATCTCCTGATAAACTTAGATATTTTTTTGCTTCTTCGCAATATAAAGCAATAGTGTCATTTCCACTATGGTATAAAATTTCTTTATCTGGAAGCTTTGTTTTTATTCCATCTAGTGCAGTAATTTTATATGGAACATTTCCAGAATACCACCCCTTAGGTAAAGCATCAGCTAAAGGTCCTAGAACTGCAATTTTATTTATTTTATCTCTTTGAAGAGGAAGTAAGTTGTTTTCATTTTTCAAAAGTACCACAGCTTCTTCTGCTGCCTCTAAGGCTAATTTATTATGTTCTTCTGAACAAAGCTCTTCTTCAGGAATATTAGAGTAAGGATTCAACTCATCAGGATCAAATTCTCCTAATCTAAAACGAATTTTAAATATATTTGTAAGTGCTTTGTCTATATCAGCCTCTGTAATTAACTTTTTATCTATAGCCTCTTGCGCAGCTTTGATTACTAATTCAGCCTCATCAGTGAAGCAGTCAATACCAGCTTTAAGAGCATTAGCAATAGTTTCAGCATGTGAAGAGTAATATTTATGATGTGTAACAGTTTGACTCATATCACCGCCATCACATACTATAAAACCGTTACAACCCCAAGTATCTTTAACGATAGTTTGAACTTCAGGATTTACTATGCATGGAATTCCATTTATGCAATTATAAGCTGTCATCATAGAATAGGCTTTCCCTTCAGTAAAGGCTGGTTTAAATGCTTTCAAGTAATATTCATTCTTAACTCTAGGAGTCAAATAAGAAGAAAGCCAAGTTCTACCTACTTCAACGTTATTGGCATAAAAATGCTTTGGAGCTGGAACAAATTTTAGATAAAAAGGATCATCGCCATGCATTCCCTTTATTAGTTCAACAGATAATTTTCCTGTTAAGCAGGGGTCTTCACCATAGGCTTCTTCAGTTCTTCCCCAACGAGGGTCTCTTTCCATATCTATTGTTGGAGCCCAACGTGTTAACCCAAATACTCGATTATGTTTATCATAATAAATTCTAGCTTCGTCTCCTATAACAGAGCCAATCTGTTTCATCAAGTTTGTGTCCCATGTGCACGATAATCCAATTGGCTGAGGAAATATGGTGGCAGGTTCTTTAGGCATTGATATTCCATGAGCAGCTTCACCTCCTACATGATACTCCCTTATGTTAAGGCGTTCTATGGGTGCTTGATTAGTCGGTAAAATACTAATTTTTTCTGATAAAGTTAGTCTAGAAATTAGATCATTAATTCTAGTAGTTAAGTCAAGCTGAGGATTCATATAAGAAAATTTATTTAAGGGTTCCTTTCTATCTTTATATTTGCCTGCAGAAACAGAATTTTTATTAATCATATATATAACCTCCATAAAGTTTTTCTTAATAACAATCAAATAATGAATGTACATAAATATTGTAAGATTCAATAGTTCAATGTAATCGTTATTATAAGTTACTTTATATATTAAAGGAAAAATAACATATTAATACATGCAAAAATATACCTTCATAGCATATAAAAGTATAGATTTATTGTGATTTTATATAAATTATTAGTGTTTTTTTATAGGAATAGCACTAATTTTTATATGAAAACATATACATTTTTGTGGGTATCCGAAAAATGTAATCGATATTAAAATTACATTGTAAGGTGAACGAAGAAGCAAATTAAGAAGAAATGGGGGAGAAGGATGCAAGTTACATCTAAAGTAAAAACAAAACAGCAGAAAAAGAATAACTTTTCACTTAGAAAAATAAAAGAACAAAGATTTTTAATATACATGTCATTACCATTTGTAATCTGGCTAATTATTTTTAAATATATACCATTGGTTGGATGGTCAATGGCTTTCCAAGATTATAGACCAGGAAAATCAATATTCAATCAAAAATGGGTTGGTTTAAAACATTTTAAAGTATTATTCCATGAGGATACATTTTATCAATCATTAACAAATACACTTGCGATGAGTTTACTAGGATTGGTTTTTGGAACATTCTTTGCTATACTATTTGCATTGCTATTAAATGAGTTAAGAGCGATAAAGTTTAAGAGAGTAGTTCAAACAATATCTTATTTACCACACTTTATTTCATGGGTTGTAGCATCAACAATAATTGTTAGTATGTTATCTCAAAGTGGAATTATAAATGAATTATTAATGAATTTACACATTATAAATTCTCCAATAAATTTTATGTCCAACCCTAATATGTTTTGGGGAATAGTTACAGGTTCTGATATATGGAAGGAAACAGGTTGGAATGCAATAATTTATCTTGCAGCAATAACTTCAATAGACTTAGAACTTTATGAAGCAGCTGAAATGGATGGATGTAATAGATTTCAAAAGATGTTACACATAACATTACCAGGAATAAGACCAACAATAATAGTTTTATTGATAATGAGTATAGGAAATCTTGTTAATATAGGATTTGAAAAACAAATGTTATTAGGTAACAATATAGTAGCAGATAAATCACTTGTATTAGATAAATACGCTCTAGATTATGGTATCGGAATGTTTAGATACTCATTTGGTACAGCAATTGGTATGTTTAAATCAGTAGTAAGTATAATCTTATTATTTATAGCGAACGGAATTGCTAAAAAATCTGGCGAAGGTAGAATAATGTAAGGGGGGACGTATTGTGAGAAAAAGGAAGATAACAACTTTTGATATAGTATTAATAGTAATAATGATTTTGGTTGCGATAATAACAATATACCCATTCTTAAATGTTCTTGCAGTTTCATTTAATGATGCCAATGATACAGTAAAGGGTGGAATTCATATTTTACCAAGAAAGTTTACTTGGCAGAATTATAAGGAAATATTCAGCGGAACAAGTAAGCTAACACATGGCTTTATAATATCAGTTTTAAGAACTGTAGTAGGAACTGGAGTGGGTGTTATAGCAAGTGCTATGGTAGCTTATACTTTAAGTAGAAGAGACTTCATATTTAACAAGGCTGTAGCTGTATTATTTGTTTTAACAATGTATGTAGGTGGAGGATTAATTCCTGAATACATGCTTATAAGAAATCTTGGATTAGTAAACAAATTTGCAGTTTATATATTACCAGGTTTAATTAGTGCATTTAATGTAATTATAATTAGATCTTTTATAGATGGATTGCCTGAGGCACTTCAAGAATCAGCAAAGATAGATGGTGCAAACGATATAACAATATTCTTTAAAATAATATTACCGTTATGTGTACCAGTAATTGCTACAGTATCATTATTCATAGCAGTTGGCCAATGGAACAGTTGGTTTGATACTTACCTTTATGCAAAGAGCAATGATGGCTTAACAACATTGCAATATGAATTGATGAAGGTTATGGATAATGCTTCAGCATCAGCTAAAGTAGATCCACATAGTTTAACAGCTAGAACAGTTAATTCAAACCCAGAATCAATAAAAATGGCAATTACTATGGTAACAACAGTACCAATATTATTGGTATATCCATTCCTTCAAAAGTACTTTGTGTCAGGTATGACAATAGGTGCAGTAAAGGGTTAACAGGTTAATAATAAGATAATAAAACTGAAGTTAATAATTATCTTATTTTTATAAAATTTCTATAAATAAAAATATTAAATTTAATTATTATAAGGGGGATTATCATGAAAAAGAGAAAGCTTGTATCAGTTATATTAGCAGTAGCAGTAGTTGCTGGTACTATGGTAGGTTGTGGTTCAAAGGACGAAAGTAGCAATAGTGCTACACCAAAAAAGGAACTTGACAAGAGCCCAATAACATTAACATTCTTCACAGCAGATACAACAGATGATATGCCATTTACAGATGATGTTGCTAAGGAGATTACAAAAAGAACTGGTGTAACTTTAAAAATTACTCATCCAGTTGGAGGAGATACACAAGCAATTCCATTAATGATTGCTAGTGGAGAATATCCAGACTTAATATATGCAAAAGGTGATACTGGAAAGTTAATTGACGCAGGAGCACTTTTAAAACTTAATGATTATATCGATAAGCAAGGAGACGATCTAAAGAAGTTATACGGAGATCAACTTAAGAGATTAAAGTATAGCGAAAAGGATCCATCAATATATACAGTTGGTACTTATGGAGTAAGTTCAGCTCCTTGGGATACTAGTGGAACTTTACAATTACAAAATGGGGTATTAAAGGAACTTAACTACCCACAAGTAAAGACATTAGATGATTTTGAAAAAGCATTAAAAGATTATAAGGCTAAGCATCCAGATAAGATTGGGTTATCTTTAATGGGTAGTGACTGGAGATGGTTAATCACTGTTGGTAATACTGCTGGTTATGTAGCAGGATATCCAGATGATGGACAATGGATAGTTGATGAATCAACTCAAACAGCTAAATATAAATTTACAGATCCAAAATTAAAAGACTTCTTCAAATGGTTAAACAAATTAAATGATGAAAAATTATTAGATCCAGAATCATTTACACAAAAATATGATCAATATATAGCTAAATTATCAGCAGGTAAAGTAATCGGTATTGCAGATTCTACTTGGGATTATGGTACAGCTACTACAAGTTTAGTTGGAGCTGGAAAAGAAGATCAAACATTTGCTAAATTACCAGTAACTTTAGATGCAAACACTAAATGTCCAGCATTAAAGGACTATGGCTTTGGCGGAGGCTGGGGAATCGGTGTTTCTGCAAATAGCAAGAATAAAGATAGAGCATTCCAATTCCTTAACTGGATGGCATCAGATGAAGCTCAAGTTTTAATTAACTGGGGTATACAAGACAAACACTACAAGATGGAAAATGGTAAGAGAGTAGTATTACCAGAAGTTCAAAAACAAAAGAACACAGATAAAGATTTCGGTAAGAAAACAGGTGTAGGACAATATGTTTACCCATTCCCAGAAAGAGGAGATGGAGCTAAGGATTCAACTGGAAATTACTACACTACAAATAGCCCAGAAACTTATACAGCTAACTACAACAAAGCTGAAAAAGAAACTTTAGCAGCATACAAAGTAAAAATGTGGCCAGATTTATTCCCAACACCAAAAGACTTAGGTGGAGTATCTAAACATGGTCAAGCTTACCAATATAATATTCCAAGTGATAGCGACTTAACAGTAATCCAAAAGAAATGTGATGATTATACTCAAAAAGCTATAACTCAAGCAATTCTTGGAAAACCAGCAGATTTTGATAAAGCTTGGGATGAAATCCAATCAACATTAAAGAGCTACAATGTAGACAAAGCTAACGAAGAAATGTCTGCTCTTGTAAAAGAAAAGATGAAGTTATGGAACTAATTTTAGGTTAGTTGCAGAATATATAAATTAACTGTTTGAAATATTAAACTTGGTTAAGGTAATAACTTTAACCAAGTTTTTTTATAATTAATTATATTTTAAAGTTTCATTGATTTTTGTATTTTGGAATGCTGTTATTTGAGCAAGTGCATATGTTGTTGGCAGGTTAATTAATCTTTATATATGTATGCTGTAAAAAGTTTCTGCACTTTGATGTATAGGATATATATAGCTAGTATTCGTATAGAACTGTTCCATAATAATGTTGTTGGACAAGTTACAAAAATTCGACATTTTTTTCACCAACATTTAGATGGAACACTTCTACATAAATATATATTGGATTAATACTTGCATTGATATTTAGAAAATTACGTACTTTTAATAATTAACAGTATTAATAACTTACCTTTTCTATATTTACAAAATATAGAAAAGGTAAGTCTCAATAAATATGGAGGTAAATATGAATTATTATCAGGAGAAAATAGAGAATGATGATATAATCCCGGCTAAAATTTATATACGAAAATCAGAAGGTGGAAATTGTCATTATCCAGTTCATTGGCATAAAAATCTTGAATTTGATTTAGTTCTAGAGGGAACTATTGAAGGTAAGATCAATGGCAATAAAGTAGAAGTTTTAGCAGGAAACTTTTTTTTTGTAAACAGTGGAGAGTTACACGAAACTGATGCACAAGATAGAAATAAGATGTGTTCTATTACTATCCTATTATCTTATAATTTGCTAAGAGAATATTGCTCAGATATTGATTCGTATTATTTTGATTTTACAGATAACAAGAAGGCTCAAGATAAAGTAAGGAATTTAATTATAAAATGCGCTGAATTATATGAAAAACAAGAAGAATTTTATTCACTTGAGATATCAATTTGTTTAAGACAGATATGTAGTGTTTTATTAAAAGAATGTAAAAAGAAAAAACAAGAAATTAATTATAGTAGATATGAAGAGAAGAGTTTGCAAAATATTAAAAAGGTAATTACATATATGGAGGAAAATTATGAAAACACTATTTCACTTGAAAATATAGCAGATGAAGTAGCTATGACTCCTAATTATTTTTGCAGATTTTTCAAGAAAACAACAGGGGAAACCTTCTACAACTACCTAAATGAAATAAGACTATATCATGCTCATAGAGAAATCATAAATAGTGATTCATCTATTACTGAAGTTGCTTTAAATAATGGTTTCCCTAATGTGAAATCATTTATTGAAGTTTTTAAAAAGTGCTATAAAGTTACTCCAGCGAGATATAGAAAACAATTTTAAATAAGGTAGAGTAAAATTTTATAAAGATAATAATTGCCAAAAACAAGTCAAGAAACAACAATACTTTGAAATAAAGTGATGATAATATAATGAATGAAAGGAAGTGAAATTTATTTTATATTTTAAGTAGATATATTAACACATAATTCTTTGTATGTAATTATCACAATAAAATATATAAAATTTATGTGGTATACGGTTACATGGCTAATTTGTATAATAAAATCATGATAAGAAATCATAATTAAGGAGTGATAGTATGAAATTTAGTAACGGTTGCTGGCTAAACAAAGATGGATATCAAGTATCAAGTCCAGCTGAAGTATATAGCACAAAAATAGAAGATAATGTTTTAACAATGTATTCTCCATGTCGTAAGATTACACAAAGAGGGGACACATTAGGTGGGCCCGTAATAACATATAAAATATCATCACCATTAAAGAATGTAATAAGAGTTCAAGCTTATCATTATATGGGGATAAATCAAAAAGCCACTGAATTTGAACTTAATGAAGATAAATCTACTAAAGTTGAAATAAATGACTTAGAAAATGAAGTGACATTTAAATCAGGTAACTTAACAGCTAAAATTAATAAAGAAAACTGGTTAATGGAATTCTTAAGAGGTGAAGAAAGATTAACTTTCACTGGGAATAGAAATGCTGCTTATATAGTAACTGATGAAAAAGAAGTGTTTATGAGAGAACAATTAAGTCTATCCGTAGGCGAATTAGTATATGGTTTAGGTGAAAGATTTAGTCCATTTGTTAAGAATGGTCAAACAGTTGATATATGGAATGAAGATGGTGGTACAAGTACAGAACAATCTTATAAAAATATACCATTCTATATGACTAACAAAGGCTATGGTGTTTTTGTAAATGATCCAGGAAAAGTATCTTTCGAAGTAGGATCAGAAAAAGTTACAAAGGTTCAATTTAGCGTTCCAGGTGAATCTCTAGATTATTTCATAATTGGTGGAGATAGCATGAAGGAAGTTATTGAAAACTATACAACTTTAACAGGAAAACCAGCATTACCTCCAGCATGGACTTATGGCTTATGGCTAACAACATCATTTACAACAAATTATGATGAAGAAACAGTTACTAGTTTTGTTGATGGAATGGCAGAAAGAGATATACCACTAGAAGTATTCCACTTTGACTGCTTCTGGATGAAGGACTATAACTGGTGTAACTTTCAATGGGATAAGAGAGTATTCCCAGATCCACAAGGTATGCTTAAGAGACTTAAAGCAAAAGGACTTAAGATCTGTGTTTGGATAAATCCATATATAGCTCAAGAATCTTCATTATTTGAAGAAGGTAAGAAAAATGGATACTTCATAAAGACACAAAACGGAGATGTATGGCAATGGGATATGTGGCAACCAGCAATGGCTATTGTAGACTTTACAAATCCAGCTGCATGTAAATGGTATGGAGACAAGCTTAGAGTTTTAATGGATATGGGAGTAGATTGCTTCAAGACTGACTTTGGCGAACGTATACCAACAGATGCAAAATATTTTGATGGATCAGATCCATTTAAGATGCATAACTACTACACTTACTTATACAACCAAGTAGTATTCAATGTTATCAAAGAGAAAAAAGGAGAAAATGAAGCTGCTGTATTTGCTAGATCAGCAACAGTTGGTGGACAAAAGTTCCCAGTACACTGGGGTGGAGATTGCAGTGCCGATTTTGAATCAATGGCTGAAAGCTTAAGAGGTGGATTGTCATTATGTATGTCAGGATTCGGATTCTGGAGCCATGATATGGGTGGATTTGAAAGTACAGCAACACCAGATGTATACAAGAGATGGGCTGCATTTGGATTGTTGTCATCACATAGCAGATTACATGGTAGTACTTCTTACAGAGTTCCATGGGTTTATGATGAAGAAGCAGTTGATGTTGTAAGATTCTTTACTAAATTAAAATGTAGCATAATGCCATATTTATTTAATACTGCTAATGTGGCATCAGCAACAGGTATCCCAATGATGAGATCTATGATATTAGAATTCCAAAATGATTTAAATTGTAATTATGTAGATCGTCAATATATGCTAGGAGATTCAATACTTGTAGCTCCAATATTTAATGATAAGGGAGAAGCTAACTACTACTTACCAGAAGGAACTTGGACAAACTTCATAACTGGAGAAAAATATGAAGGCGGAAGATGGGTTAAAGAACATCATGGATATCTAACTGTTCCAATGATGGTACGTGAAAATAGCATCATAGCAGTTGGAAACCAAAATAATAAACCAGAGTATGACTATAGAGAAAATGTATCTTTATATGCATATGAATTAAAAGAAGATGTTAAAGCAACAGCAAGAGTTCTTGATACAAAGAGCAATGTACAACTTGAAGTTGAAGCTATTAAGACAGGTAACACAATAGCTATAAAAGCTGTTGGAACTGATAAGCCATGGAGTTTTGTATTGAAAAATGTTAAGAATGTATCTAAGGTGGATGGAGCAGAGTTTTCAGTAGAAGAAGATGGTACAAGAATTACTTTAGTATCAGGAAACTGTGAAGTTAAATGTCACTTAGCATAAAAACTAGAATTGGTTAATAGTGATATATGAATATATGTTTATATAGATTATTTCCAAGTTAAGAAGCCATAACAGAATACAAATTACAATGTTTAAAGCTATGCGGTTTTGAAAGCTGCATAGCTTTAGATACAAGTTATAGGAAAATGTAATGATTAATTAATAATAAATAAGAAATAAATTTGAAAGTAAAGATCAATCCTTGTTTTTATATTGCAGATTAATATAATATATAAGTCTTAAATAATATTCTACATAAATACCCAATAGAGTAGTAAGAACGTGTAGTTTATTTATTGGAATATATATAAGTACTATATTGAATAGTTTAATATTTGTAAGCATGAGGTAAGCCTGAAAAGAATAATCTTTTTAAGGTTGATAGCAGATGCAAATTTAAATGGGATAGATATAAATTATAGATAGAACGAATATGTTGCTAAGGATATAAAATTCTCTAAACCAAGAAAAATAGATATGGATTATAGATAGATTAATAGAGCAAAATCTCAATCAAATTTAGGTTTAAATATCAAATGTCAAATAGATATAAGTTATAGATAGATTAATACGAGGAGGAAAAACGATATGTCAACTCATACGTTAGATAACCAACCAAAGATAGATAAGAAAATAGAAGAAAAGATAGAGAAATTAATTAGCCAACTAACTTTAAAAGAAAAAGCAGGTATGTGTCATGGAGCTGGATTATTTAGAACAGAAGTAATAAAGAGATTAGGAATTCCAGCTTTAAAAATGTCAGATGGCCCAATGGGCGTTAGACATGAGTTTCCAAATGCTAATTGGGAACCTATAGGCAATACAGATGACTTTGTAAGTTATTTACCTTGTAATGCATCTTTGGCTTCAACATGGAATCCAGATTTAGCATATGCTGAAGGTTCAGTTTTAGGAAAAGAAGCAAGAGGTAGAGGAAAAGATATAATTTTAGCACCAGGTATAAATATAGTAAGAAGTCCGTTATGTGGTAGAAACTTTGAATATATGTCAGAGGATCCATATCTAATAAGTAAGTTAGTTGTACCTTTTGTTAAAGGTGTACAAGAAAATGATGTAGCTGCATGTGTAAAACATTTTGCAGTTAATAATCAAGAAACTGAAAGATTGAATGTGGATGTAAAAGTAGATGAAAGAACATTAAGAGAGCTATATTTACCAGCCTTTGAAGCAGCTGTTAAAGAGGGGGATGCCTACTCAATTATGACAGCATACAATAAGCTTTTTGGAGTATATTGCTCACATAGTCCGTATTTGCTTGAAGAAATACTAAGAGAAGAATGGGGATTTGATGGGGTAACTATATCTGACTGGGGTGCAGTGCATGATACAAAGGAAGCTGCTGAAGGCGGATTAGACATAGAAATGTCTGTTACTTATAACTTTGATGATTATTTCTTTGGAAATCCACTTATCGAAGCTGTAGAATCAGGAAAAGTCAGTGAAGAAATCATTGATGCAAAGATTAGACGAATACTAAGATTGATGTACAAAATAAACATGTTCTCTGAAGAAAGACAAAAGGGAGAATACAATAGTCCAGAAAGTAGAGCAAAGACACTAAATATAGCAAGAGAAGCAGTTGTACTTCTAAAGAATGAAGAAAAGATTCTTCCTCTTGATGAGAAAAAGATAAAAACATTAGCAGTTATAGGTGATAACGCTAATATAATTCAATCAAATGGCGGTGGCTCTGCTGAAATAAAAGCATTATATGAGATAACACCTTTACTTGGAATCAAAATGAAGCTTGGTGGAAATACAGATATTAAATTTGCAAAAGGATATACAGCAAACAAAGATGAAAAAGAAACGTTAATGAATGAAGCTGTAGAACTTGCAAAAACTTCAGATGCAGTCGTAATAATAGGTGGACTAAAGCACACTAAAGAAAACTTTGTATTATTCTCTAATGCTTTAGGTTCAAATAGAGAAGATGGAGAAAAGATTAACATTGATAGTGAAGGCAATGATAAGACAGATTTATCTTTACCATATGATCAAGATGAATTAATCAAGAGAATATTAGAAGTAAATAAGAATGCGGTGGTTGTTATGCTTACTGGATCTCCTGTAGATATGAGTAGCTGGGCAGATGATGCAAAAGTTATAGTTCAAACTTGGTATAACGGTATGGAAGGTGGTAGAGCTTTAGCAGATGTATTATTTGGTGATGTTAATCCATCAGGAAAGCTTCCAGTAACATTCCCTAAAGTATTAGAAGATTGTCCAGCACATAAGTTAGGAGAGTTCCCAGGCGGAGAATCTGTTAATTATGGAGAGGGTATATTTGTTGGTTATAGATACTTTGACACATATAAGGTTGAACCTCAATTTTGCTTTGGGCATGGATTATCTTACACTGATTTTAAATATAGTGATTTAGTTGTTGCAAAGGATGAAAATGATGATAATGCAAATATAGTAGTTAAATTTGCAGTAACTAATATTGGAGACAGAGAAGGTGCTGAAGTAGCGCAATTATATGTAGCAGATCTAGAATCATCTGTGGAGAGACCTGCTAAAGAATTAAAAGGCTTTAAGAAAGTTTGGCTAAAACCAGGTGAATCAAAGGTAGTTGAACTTGAAATAGATAAAAAAGCATTAGCCTTTTATGATGTAACACAAAAGAAGTGGATTGTTGAACCAGGTGAATTCACTATATCTATAGGAAGTTCTTGTAATGATATTAGATTAGAAAAATGTATGTCAGTAAATAATTCTTATAGAGCATAATTTGTGAAATTGATTTTTATTAAAGCATATTATTTATGATGGGTTGGATATAGTTTAAAGCAGATAGAGTTCATTAAATATAGTTATTTAGTGAAAGAATATTTTGTGTAAGGAAGGCTAGGGGTATGGAAAAGTCAAAAGTAAATAGCAATTTAAGGTTATGGTATAACACACCTGCAAAAGAATGGGTAGAAGCACTTCCAGTTGGAAATGGCAGACTTGGAGCTATGGTTTTTGGAAATGTGTCAAAGGAAAGAATTCAATTAAATGAAGATACCTTATGGGCAGGAATTCCAAGAGATACTCAAAATTATGAATCACATAAATATTTAGAAGAAGTGAGATCATTAATAGTTAAAGATAAATTTTTTGAAGCTCAAAAATTGATGAATGATAAATTACTTGGAGCATACACTGAATCATATTCTCCAATGGGAAATTTATATTTAGACTTTCAACATTCATCAGATGCATATATTAATTATAAACGTGAATTAAATATACAGGAGGCTGTGCTAAGAATTAGTTATGATATAGAGGATGTAAATTATAGAAGAGAGATATTCGCCTCTAAGCCAGATAATGCAATAATAATGAAATTTGATGCAGACAAAGTTAATAGTATTAGTTTCATAGCTCATTTAGATAGTTTGCTTAGATATGAAGTAGAAAGTATTAGTCCAAATTCAATAGCGTTAAATGGAAGAGCACCAATACATGCTGTACCAAGTTATGAACAATCAGATAATGCTATAATTTATGATGAAGATAATAGAATGGGCATGACATTCCAAACTAGAGTTAATGTAAAATTAGTGGGGGGGACGGTTAGTACTAAAGATGGTGTACTTAGTGTAGAAAATGCAAATAGCGTTATTTTAGTAATAACAGCTCATACTAGTTATAATGGCTTTGATAAAGAACCAGGCACTGAGGGTGTTAATCCCATAGAATTATGTAAGAACACTATAGAAAAAGTAATAAATAGATCCTATAGAGAGATATATAATATTCATGTTATAGACTATATGAAATTATTTGATAAGGTAGAGTTTGACTTAGGTGATGCTGATAAAAATAGCATCCCAACAGATGAAAGATTAAAACGTGTAATTGAAGGAGAACAAGATTTAGCCTTAGTAACACTATATTTTCAATATGGCAGATATCTATTGATTAGTAGTTCAAGAAAAGGAACTCAACCAGCTAACCTTCAAGGTATATGGAATGAAGACTTAAGGCCAGCATGGAGCAGTAATTATACCACTAATATAAATGTAGAGATGAATTATTGGCCAGCTGAAGTTTGTAATTTATCTCAATGTCATGAGCCTTTATTTAGAATGTTAAAAGAGTTATCTATAACAGGAGCTAAAACAGCCAAAATTCAATTTGGATGTGATGGATGGACTGTTAATCATAATGTGGATTTATGGAGACATTCAACTCCAGTTGGTGGTCATATCATGTGGGCATATTGGCCAATGGGGGCAGCTTGGATGTGCCAACATCTTTGGGAACATTATGACTTTACAAGAGATCAGAAGTTTTTAGAAGATGAAGCATATCCTCTAATGAAGGGAGCGGCTACTTTTTTATTGGATTGGTTAATAGAAGATAAGGAAGGTAATTTAGTAACCTGTCCATCAACTTCTCCTGAAAATGCCTTTGCAGATGAGAACGGAAATGCTTGTTGTGCTAGTATAGGATCTACTATGGACATGGCTATAGCAAGGGATTTGTTTACTAATTGCATTGAAGCAAGCAAGATATTAGATGTTGATAATGATTTTAGAGAAACGTTAGAAAAGGCAAAGGCTAAGTTACTACCATATAAAGTAGGAAAGCATGGCCAAATTCAAGAGTGGTTTAAGGATTTTGAAGAAACAGAACAAGGTCACAGACATATGTCACATCTATTTGGCCTATATCCTGGGAAGGAAATAACTGAAGAAACCAACAAAGAAATTTATGAAGCTTGCAAAACTACAATAAGTAGAAGACTGGTTGCAGGTGGAGGGCATACTGGTTGGAGCTGTTCTTGGCTAATTTGTTTATTTTCAAGACTTAAAGATGGAGAGTCTGCATATAATTATGTATTGACATTATTAAAAAAATTGACATTATCTAATTTATTTGATGTATGCCCTCCATTCCAAATTGATGGTAATTTTGGTGGTACAGCAGGGATAGCAGAAATGCTAATTCAAAGTCATAATGGTGCAATAGAGATTTTACCAGCAATTCCTAAGGCTTGGAAAGATGGTTCAGTAAAAGGACTAAGAGCAAGAGGTGGATTTGAAGTTGATTTTTCTTGGGAAGATGGTAAAGTTAGAAAGATTGAAATAATATCTGATAATGCAGCACCACTTAAATTAAAATATAATGATAAAGAAATTGAAATTGCAGCATTTAAAGGAGCTAAGTACGTTTTTAATAAGGATCTTAGATTAACGTTAATAAAAACAAAATAATATGTTTACCAAAAAGAATTTAGTTAACAAATATAAAATACTAAGTTATTAATATAAAGATAATCCCTTTAAAGCAAGTCACTTGAATTGAAAAATTCATGTAACCTGCTTCTTTTCTTATTAACTATATTGGTTTTATTTGATATAGTTAATAACTTGTCAATACATAGCTGTTACTTCTTAAAACTACAAGTTAATTAAAGTAATAATTAATGTGATACCCCATCTAAAGTTACATTCTTAAAATCAACAGTTCTCAAAACTTTATTGCTGTTTAGTAATTTTATAAATAACTGTTTTACTGCAACACAAAATTGGTTTGCCTTGTTTTTAATATCCCAAACATATAAATTAAGATAATAATTCACATATTTCGTGGCAATCCCCATGAATTTTTCTATATATCTAATAAAATTAAATCCATTATTTCTGGCTGTTTTGTTATCTAAGTATTCCCCTGTTTTGGTTTTATACCGTTTCGATCTTTCTAACTCTATTCTAAACTTATTTTTCTTTGCAAAACTTATATACGAAAAATTTCTTGCTGTACATAGTATTGACTTTGGTTTCACTAACGGAGATAAGAACTTTCTTGCATCTTCATAATTTACTACACTATTGTCTATTCCTCTTAAAACTATATTTTTTGAATCATCTATGCAGCTTATTACTCTTATTCTTTCATTCATAGGTGCTTCAAACCTTGAATATTTTAATCTAGCTTTTTTAGTTTCTAAAGGAATTTTCTTATTTCCTTTTAAGTTTTTTCGCATCATAAAATCATCAACTTGCACATGATGTGACAACTCACTCGCCATTACTTTACTCTCAATAGAACTTAATATCTTATGTCTCCACGCAAAAGCTGTTTTAATATTTATTTTTAATTCCTCTGATATTGCTTTCAATGTCATACCCTTAGCCATGCAGCCTAAATATTGTATCCATACGTGAATATCTTTTTTACTGTAGCTTAATGGAGATGTGGTAACCTCAGAAAAAGTTTTATCACAGCATTTACATAGATGTCTTTTATACATATTGGTGCCTGACTTTGTGTATCCATATTTTATTATGTTGATACTGCCGCAGTGTGGGCATTTGGCTATGTTTTTAGCTGATTTTAAAAAGTCGTAATAGTAGTTTAAACAATCTTTTATGTAAGTTTCCTTAAATTCTTCATTGCATTGGTTCGTTGAAAATAAATCTAATTTATTAGTCCTCACCTCAATCACTCCATTCAGAAAATATGTTCTCTCTGAATTTTTGACTGATTATTTTTTTATATTCACTGTGATTAAAATTTTTTATGAAGAATTAAGGAGAGGTATGTGACTATGTATCTATGAGAATCCCTATAGAACTATTCCATAATAATGTTGTTGGACAAGTTACAAAAATTCGACAAAATTTTCACCAACATTTAAGTGGAATAGTTCTATACACGATTTAGAATATACCTAAAAGCACCTATACCTAAAAGTACTATGTTAATTTCTTATGTATAAAAAAATAACTGCATATAAAAATTATGATTTTATACGCAGTCTTTAAATTTTTGTAATAGTTAATTATAGAATGTTAAGGTACATAATGTTAGATACTTTAACATTTAATTTCACTCAATATTTAACTTGCAAAATGGTATTCCTTTATAGATTACTAAGGCTCTACACCATACACTAAAGTATCATTATAGTATACTGGGCATTTAGTAAAGTCAACAAAACTTGATGAGGAATTGAAGGAGTAATCATTGGTCTGATTGTAGCTGCTCCAATTATTTTTAGCCAGCATTGTTTGGATATCAATGCTACTTCCAGCTTTAAGCATACCAGCTGAGTTTGAAAAAGTGATTTCTAAATATGAATCTGAATTAGTTTTTGTTGTAGATAATTTATTGAATGTACCAATGACGTTGGTACTTCCAATACTTGACCAATTACACCAGAATGTTTGGTTAACATCAGAATCTACAGTGTAATAATATCTTATTTTGACTTTAGATAAATCTAGATCACTTGTTGATGTATTAGTTAATCTAAACATTGGGTCTAACTTGGTACTTGATGCTGTAGTAGTACCGTTAAATGTTTGTAATTTTAAAGTACTGCTTTGCACTGGCGTAGGATCTGGTGTAACGTCTGAATTCTTAATAGTAACTGCTAATGTACAATTATTGCCTGCACTAAATTTGAAAATTAAGTTTAATGATCCTACTGATTGCTTTGCTAAATAACTTTTTGATATAGTAACTGTACTATTAGAAACAGTATAATCAGTGCCTTGAATCAAAACTGTTGATTCACTTGATATTGAAGATAATGTGTTACCATTTAACGTAGTTGATATTTGAATATCAGTTTGCTTATCTTTAGATAAATCAAAAGATGCTGTTGTTGGAGAAATTGTTGAGTCATTAATAGTTGGTTGCGTAGGTTGGGTTGGTTCAGATGAATTTACAGGGTCTCCATAAACTATACCTCTACCATTAGTTCCAACATATACACGGCCAAATATTCTTGGATCTCCAGTAATTGTAGCATTTGTACATCCATATTGGTGGGCATCATCATTAATTCTTATCCAGTTTGCACCATAATCATCTGATCTGAATATTCCACGTACTCCTCCGATTTGAGCACTTGTATATAATGCAACATTTGTTTTATTAGGGGCTGCTTTACCAAAACCAATAACATCTGCTTTATCAACATTAGTTAGTTTGGTAAATGTTGCACCTGAATCAGTTGAATGCCATAAGCCATAAACGCCTTCTTTATCGCTTCCACCAGTTAACCATATATCACCCTCAACTCCTGGTACTGCTTTGAAATCTCCAGTACCTGTTGTAGGTAATCCTGTGGCAGAAGTTTTAGAGAAGGTTGTGCCACCGTCGGTACTAATATAAAATACTCCATTTAAGAAACCATAAAATTTCTTTGAATTTACACGATCGGAGTAAACCCTTGCATGAGCAGGTATACCAATGCAGCTGGTCCATGAGTTACCGTTAGTTTTAGAGTAGCCTACAGTAGCTTTTTCACCAGTAGGGCTCCATACAACTGTATTTCCATCTGCGGAAACAGCAACAGAACCGCCACCTTCACTACCTGAAATATCTGAGTTCCCAGGGTTCCAATTGCTTCCTCCATCATTTGAAGAAGCAAAGCATTGAACTTTCTTATCAGTAACACCTACACGTACAACATAGTTTGGATTTGATTCAGCATAATCAATGCAAGAAGTAGTTGAGAATGTAGGGTTTGAAAACATTTTACTTGGAACCTTTGTTAAGTCATTGTCATACTTGAATCCAGATACATCACCTAAACCACTTAATAAGTGTGCTCCGGAAGGTAAACTAACTAATGAGTTTACAGCAGTTTCTTCAATACCGTCAGCTTTAACTGAAATAGTTATTTTATCACCTTTATCTAAGTTAGTAAGGTTATCTGAACCATATAATGTTGCACCAGTTCCATATAACATCTCATCAGAATTAAATGGGTTTATCTCTATGTCACCTATCATCCAACCTATTTTTGGATTCATTTCAGGGAAAGCAGGAGTTGTTCCCCAATTTAACCATGGTGAAACAGAGATATCTTGAGTGTAGCGCATAGTTCTTGTTGGATAACCATTCCATGACCATAAAGAAGTCCAAGTAGCACCTCCATCAGTACTACGATAAATGTTGGCATCAGGCCACCAAGAATTTAATGTAGTTACTACTAGGGTATTGGGATTTTGAGCATCTACTGCTAATCCTCCATATCCATAATAGTCATCTTCACTAGTTGAAGCTACAGGACTAATTTTTGTCCAATCACCAGTTTTTGTATTACACTTCCAGACATCACCCTTACTCCCATCATAAGGGCCACAGGTATTGCTATATGTTACGTATAGCATACCATTGGATGCTAAAACTCCATGATGAGGAAAGTAACCAGCTTTAGGTTGGCCTTCTACAGGTGCCCAGGTAGAGCCACCATCAGTACTCTTATATATAGTGTTATTTGTATCAGCCACGCCAACATAAATTGTTTGAGAACCAGAAGTTCCTTTTGCTGAAGTTGGATCAAAAACAACCCACGCAACTCCGATTTGATCTTTAAAATAATCGTCTGCATAATTACCTACAGCACTAAAACTTGTTACCTTAGACCAAGTTACACCTGCATCTGTGCTTTTCCATAGGCCATTACCACTTCTAGTACCAAGGTATAAGATATTGTTATTGTTTGGATCTATGACTAATCTCTCTCCCATAGATCTACCGGGCATATTTCCACCAAGTTTTATTGGTAGGGTTGTAGATTGCCAGGTTTTACCCCTATCACTGGACCTTAAAATCTTTCCATTTTGAGTAGTCCAATCATTAGTGTAGGTTCCAGCAGCAATGTATACACGATCAGGATTTACAGGGTCTGTTGCAAGGCTTTCACAACCTAAAGAATTCCAATCATCAAATCCTACCCAGTCTGTTAATGGAATCCATTTATTATTAATTTTATCCCATCTATAGGCTCCACCCATATCTGTACGGATGTATTTTAAATCTTTTTCTTTAGCATTATAAATGATTCCTGGTATAAATCCACCACCAACAATTTTTGCGTTATTCCAGTTGTAAGCAGTAGTAGCTACAGTTTGGTTTGATGCTACATTTGAATTTGTAGCAGCTTTAGCAGTCTTAACGTAAGAAGTTGTTAAGTTTAATGCAAATGAAGAACTAAAAAGAACAGCAGTAAATAAACTAAGAACTTTTTTATTCATACAATCATCTCCATAATAAATTTAACGATAATACTAAATTCTGAAATTCATTTATAATATGGTGTTTACGATTAATGATATTAATAATTCTGTTTGAAATGGTAATAGAAAATTGTTAATAAAATTATTTAGAAATAGGATTAGATTTGTTTAAATTAATTAATAATGGAGTGAGCTAAAACAAGAAAATTCCCCCTCTATATTTTATTCCAAACACTCAAATCAATATATTTCAATTGCTTGAAATATACACTAATTATACAATTGTAGAAAAGGTTTACAAATGTAAAAATTAGACATGATTTACATGCAAAATTATACTGAACAGTTTAGAAAATTGGATATATAACTATAGAAGTCGCAGAATAATGATGTGAAATACTAAATAATTTATCAAATGTTACAAATGGAAAATGTAATCCACAGTTAAGTAAAAACTTATGAGTGTCCTATATATTTATAAAGTTATATATAGAAGTATTATATTTAAATCTTGGTAATAAGTGTTGAATTATTGCAACTTGAACAGGGCATTATTATTGAGGAGTTTTGTATAGATAACATATACATTATGTATTAGAGTGCAGAAATTTTGTCATAACTTATACATCATTAGTATCAATAGAAATGAGAAAATAGGCTTATAGCAATGGTATAGCTTTAAGCCTATTTTCAATTAAATTCAAAGATGGTTTTATTGAAAGTGTAATGATAGATTTTTAATATATATGTTCAAATAAATAAATTGCATATTAAGTTTATTTTACTGATTATTAATGTAGAACATTACTTAGAACGTATATATTACAAGGTTGTTAAGTATTTATAATTAATGTAGTGGACAAAATATTATTAATTAATAGTCCGATAATTTGTAAGGTAAACGAACTGTATTAATTAGTAGTTTTTCAGGTATAAAATTATTAAATCTAACCATTAGGTTGACACTTTCTTTATAAAAATTTGCAGGTAATATTCTAGAATATTTATGTGGTATCTATGTTATTTGAGCAGCTATGAATATAATCCTTAAATCATTTTTAAGTAGTGTATAAAAAATGTTATCAAGCTGCTTAAAATCGTAGCATTTTATTTAGTTGTATAAGTAAAAACTAAATACTTGTAAAGTTACAAAATTTATATTTTAAAGTATACATGGATCATCTATAGTGTGCACCTATAATACTAATTACAGTATTAAGTTTACTATAGATTTTTTTTATTAAATACTATATAAATTTTATAAATTTTACTCGCTAAATTAGTTATAAAAATTTTTAAAATATTAAAAATGCAAATATAATAATAAACTAATTAAGCTGAGTTAAATATTTAACTGAAAATATAATTATGTTTTTGATACTGTAATGTATGTGATTAAATGAGAGAGAATGAGAGAAATTCAGTATACGATTACAATAAAATGTGGTATATTTATATAAAGGATATATTAAGGAATGAGTAGAAAAAATGAAAAAAACAAAATATTTGTCGACCGCTGTAAAAAATATGAAAATAAGAAATAAGTTGATATTTATATATCTCATAGTTGTTTTTATTCCAGTGTTAATTGTTGGTGTGTATTTAACTAAAAGTATGACTAACATAGTAATAAATAATACGATTCATGAAGCAAGTTACAATACGGATATAGTTAAGTATAGGTTTGAAGAGATTATAAGAATAGCAGCTGATGTTTCAGATAGAATCTACGTTAATCAAAGTATCGCAAACCTAATTAATCACAAATACACTAGTTACAATGAAATAATAGAGGCATATGGTAATAACACTACTTTAGACGAATACCTTAGATCTTATAGTGAGATTAAGAGTATAAGACTTTATACAGATAATTCAACTATGTTGGATAATTCTCAGTTTATTTATGCAAGCAATGATATAAAAGCGAAGCAATGGTATAAGAATGCTCTTGAAAATAACGGAAAGATAAATTGGATTTATAAAAATGATGAAATTACAGGCACTAATGGACTAAGTTTAGTGCGTTGTATAAAGGATTATAGCGGAAATAAAATAGCTGTATTGGTAATTAACGTAAATAATAGTAACTTAAAATCCATAATACAAGGAGAACCTTATGAAACTGTAATATCACTGGATAACAATTCAATATTCAGCTCAACATTAGGTGTAACAGATAAAACATATGATATAAAAGATTATAACGTACCAGTAAGAGATGAAAATTATAAAATTAAAGGTAACTTTAATGATAAACCTAGTTACGTAGTGGTAAATTCATTTTTTTCTGAAAAAGCTTTAGTAAATAAGTTCGAAATTTTAATGGCTGTTCCTATTGAATCAGTTACAAAGCAGACTATGCCAGTTGCTATTAAAGGAATAGTTTTAATCATTGTTAATATATTAATATCTCTGATATTAATTTTAATTTTCTCTAAAAACTTATCGGATAGAATATTTATTTTAAAACGTGAGATGCATAAAGTTGCCTCAGGTGATTTTAATATAGAAAAAACTATTGAAGGTAAGGATGAGATTGGAGAATTATATAATGATTTAAATATTATGATGGAAAGCTTGAAGCAGTTAATAAATGAGGTATATGTGGAAAGGATACATACAGAAGAATTAAGAACAAGACAAAAGGAAGTACAATTTAAAATGTTGGCAAGCCAGATTAATCCACACTTTTTATATAATACTCTAGAAACAATTAGAATGAAGGCATTTTGTAATGATCAAATTGAAATTGCCAATATTGTTAAGATGTTAGGAAAGATAATGAGGAGAAATCTAGAGGTCACAGATAAGATTGTTTCTTTAAAATCAGAAGTTGAGTTACTACAGAATTATTTAAGTATACAAAAAATTAGATTTGAAGACAAAATAGAATATGAATGTAATGTGTATTTAGACGCTGATAAGTGTGAAATACTACCTTTGCTTATACAGCCAATTGTTGAAAATGCTTTTGTACATGGCTTAGAAAATAAGAAGGAGAAAGGCAAGATAGTTATAAATATATATAATAATAACAACAACTCAATAATTGTAGTTACTGATAATGGATTTGGTATACCTCCTGATAAGTTAGCACAAATAAACAATGATTTTGCTAGTGATGATAATAAAACTAGAAGAAGCATTGGGATAAACAATGTAAACCAAAGAATAAAACTTTTTTATGGTAAGGAATATGGTTTAAATGTAGACAGTGAAGTAGATAAGGGAACTAAAGTTACAATTCTACTACCTATGTTAGGAAGAGGGGAATAGTATGTTAAATGTATTAATAATTGATGATGAGCCAAGTGTTAGAGCAGGGTTGAAAAAAATAATTAAATGGGAGCAGCATGGATTTTCTGTATGTGGAGAAGGTATAGATGGTGATGATGGCTACAACAAAATAATGAAATTGAAACCTGATCTAGTATTAATGGATATTAATATGCCAGGAATGTTTGGAATTGATGTTATTAAAAAATCTCAAGAAAATGGATTTAACGGCAAGTTTATAATAATTACAGGATATTCAGATTTTCAATATGCTAAGAGTGCAATAACTTATGGAGTAAAAGCATATATCTTAAAGCCAATAGATGAAGATGAGCTGACTGAATTGATTGTAAGTTTAGGCGAGGAAATAAATAGAGAAAAAGATAGTGAAAAGAATGTAGCAGTTAGTAAAAAGTATTTAAGAGAGTTAACATTTAAGCAATTAATTTTAGGGGAAAGTAAAGAAAAAATAGATTTAGGAAACTTAGAATTTGATACAGATAATTTAAAAGTAGAAGTCGCTCTTGTATCTAATTCAAAATATAATAACAATGCAGAGATGTACAAGCTAGAAAAGATGGTATCAGAGCAAGTTGGAATGATAGAAAATCTTCATATTTTGATATTGGAAAACTTTATTGCTTTAGTTTTTATAAATTTTAGTATGAGTCATATAATGAAAACTTTGAACAAACTTGAAGAAAAGTTAGATAAAAAAACATTCATTACTTTAGGCAAAGAAGAAATGTCATTAGAAAAAGTTCAATATTCATATTTAGATGCTAAAGAGTTAATGAAAAAGAAATTCTTATTTTTTGAATATAGAATAATATCAAAAGAGATTATAGAAAAAATCATGAAGGAATCATTAAAAGAATATGAGGATATTGAATTAAATAATTTATATAGCTATGTTGAAATTAATGATATTGAGAAGTTGGTCAAATGTTTCTTGAAATTTGCTAATAACTTGAGAAGAGAAGGGTACTCAGAGGAAAAAGTTAAGATAGTAGCAATAAATAAAGCTTTAGAGTTAAGAGAAAAAATAATTAATGATTATAACATTAAGAAAGAAGAAATTACTGACAGTAATGAAGTAATGGAGGAATTTTATACAAAAACAAGTCTTAATGAAACAATTGATTATTTAGCAGAACAATTTATAAACTTATCTGAAAAAGTAAGCAACATCTCTACAGATAGTACTATGAAAAGAATTATTAATTATATAAATAAGAATTATTATAATGATTTAAAACTGGAGCTATTAGCACAAATATTTAATTATAATAGTGCTTATCTGGGCAAAGCCTTTAAGAATTATGTAGGCGAAAATTTTAATACTTATTTAGATAAGGTGAGAATTGAAAAAGCAAAAGTATTGTTGATGGAAGATAAACTTAAAGTATATCAAGTATCTGAAAAAGTAGGGTATAAAAACATTGATTATTTTCATGGAAAGTTTAAAAAGTATGTGGGAACTAGCCCACTTAACTATAAAAAGCAACTTGAAAACAAGTAAGATTAATTAATGGTATACAGGGGTGAAGAATTATGAAAGGGAAAAGAGGCAAAATACAACAAAGAGAAATTACAGATGATAAGAGTGATGATTTAATTAAAAATGTAGATGGGAGAAAGAAGAAAAAAAGAAGATTGAGAAATGAAAATAATAATTTTGCTAAAGGAATTATGAGAAAATTAGTTAATAAAACAGTAGGGAAAGAAAGTAGATTATTAAAAAAATTATTGTTGACTATTAATTCAATTGTAATAATATCATTAATAGGAACTGGAGTAATTACTTTTACTGTAACAAAAAGTAATTTTAAAAAGCAGTTTAAAAATTCATCTATGGAACTACTAGAGAAAAATACAAGTTCTATGGACTTAATTAATAATATAATAAATAGTGCATCTATTGAAATACTTGCAAACGATAACTTATCTAAGTTCTTAACTGACCCTGCTGTAAGTAAGGATTTTGCTACAAGACAATCAACAGAAAAGTATTTAGGCACAACAGCAAATAGTTCTGTGTCAAAATTAATAAAAAGTATATATGTTTATAATGACAACGGATTGTCTATATCCTCAGATGGTACAACAATAACTGATGAAGAAATAGCTAAAGTGAAAGAAACAGAATGGTATAAGAAAGCTACAAAGCAAGTAAGTGGGAGTATTTGGACAACTCCTATGTTAGAAAAAGAATCAGACACAACTAGCAACAAAAAGGTCATTAGTAATGTAAGAATATTAAAAGATGTAAATACGTGGCAAGTAATGGGAGTACTAAGAATCAATATAGATGTAGAAAAGCTGCAATCTATTTTTAATGGAAACAATGGCGGAAGTAATGGATATGAATTTATAGTAGATAATAATGGCACAGTTATATCACATAGTGATGATAAATTGATAGGTACGAAGATAACTTCAACATATATGCAAGAAGCCCTAAAGAAGAATTCAGGGGATTTCACATTTAAGGATAAAGGTACAAGTTATTATGGTGTGTATACAAAATCTAATCTAACAGGTTGGAAATATTTTTCTATAATACCTGAGAAAAATTTAACTTCATCAGCTAATATTATAGGTATTGTTATTATATTAATAGGAATATTGGTTGTAGGAATTGCATTTGTAATATCACTTTTGATTAGTAGGCAGATTAGTAATCCAATTAATGACATTATAAGTATAACCAAGGATGTTTCAGAAGGAAACTTTAAGGTTGAAAATGTTAGTAAATATAAAATTACAGAATTAAATCAGTTAAATCATAATTTTAATAGTATGATAAAAGATTTAAGCGATTTATTGGGAACTACAGCTTCTTTAGCCGTAGAAACTAATAATTCAGCAACAAAGATGGTTTCACTATCAGAAGAAATATATTCATCTTCTAAGCAAATTGGAGAAGCTGCTGAAGAGATAGCTACAGGGTCTTTGAAGCAAACTGAAGAAACTCAAAATTGTGTGAAGATATCAGATGATTTTAATACTATTGTTAATAGCACAGATGAATATATTAATGATTCGAATTCAGCAGCAGAAAATTCAATGATAAAAATTCAAGAAGGTTTTGTAAGTATAGATTCATTGAAAGTATCATCAGCAAAAAATTCAAAGGCAATGGAAGATCTGGGAGGCAGCATTGACACTTTACACACATATACTAAGGATATTGTAAAGATATTAGGAAATATAAATGGAATAGCATCTCAGACTAATTTATTAGCATTAAACGCATCTATTGAAGCAGCTAGAGCTGGGGAAGTTGGTAAAGGGTTTAATGTGGTAGCACAAGAGATAAGAAAACTATCAGAAGAGTCAAATCAAGCATCAAAAGAAATAAAGGCAATAATTGATAATGTTAATAATACAATTGAATTATTATTAGGATTATCCAATGAAGCGAAAGAAACAATTAGAGATGAAAATGAGAAAGTTAATAGTACAATAGGGTCATTTGAGGAAATCAAGGCTTCTATAGATAAGACTAAAATTGCTATGCAAAAAACATTACAATCTATGAATGATATAAATAGTGAGAGAGAAATATTGAAAAGTTCAATAAACAATATTGAGATTATTTCAGAAAATCATACAGCTTCTACAGAAGAAGTGATTGCAACAATACAAGGACAGGTAGAGGCTAATGAAACATTAACTGAAATTTCCGCTGAATTAAAAGAAAAATCTGAAAAACTAAATAAGTTAATAAATAAATTTCAATTTTAATTTTAGATTAAAGATGGACTGCAGTTGGTTTTACAAACAAATTGCAGCCTTTATTTTATATATTATACTAGTTATAAAGTGTAAAAAGTTTTATATTTCACTGATAAAGTAAAATTTGTTTTATTGATTATATAGATACGAGGGTATATGGTTATAATAATATATTTATCACAATATATTTTATATTAATCGTGTTTGCAGTATAATATAAGAATATATTGAAATGAATGGAGGATTTTTGAAATGAAGTGTTATATATATTTATCATCAACATCATATAATGCAGAGGAACCTGATATAGAAATTGATGCTTATGATGTAAGAAGAGATGGAGACTATTTAATGTTAAGAGATTCAAATGGATATTCTCATATAATAAACTTAATAGAAGTTTTTTCAGTTACATATAAGTAATTGAAGTAGTAAAGGTAATTATACAATGGAAAATAAACAATATAAACCTAACATGTATGAGGTATACAATAATTTTAGAAGAGGATTAAATAAGTTTAAGTGGCAGTTGATTTCTACGCCTTTTGCTTCATCTATGACTTTAATAGATAGGATTCCGTTTAGTGATAAAAAGTTGGAGTTTAAATCTATTGACATAAGTAATTTTTTTGATGAAAAAGTTGTTGATTTACTTAAATCACAGCTTGAAAGTGAGTTATTAATTTTAGATTTAAATGAGAGTATTGGAATTGATTTAGCTGTATATTTAAATTTAAACTATAAGATTAAGATAATTCCTGTGTTTGCGCATATATTCCATGAAAATGCCAGAGTTGGAACTATTGAATTGCTACAGAAACTCATAGAAACTTCTAAAATAATTGATAATGATTTGAATATAGAGAAGTATTGTCTTTTATTAGATTATGATAGATATAGTGATGAAGAATATGATAGAAAAAAATATTTTAATAATCAATACAGGCTCACAGAGGAAGAGTTGCCATCTTGTGAAGAGCTTAATGCTTATGGTGTGGACAAGGTTAGCATAATATCTAAAAGTTCATTAAAAGAGGATATAAAAGAATATATAGCTTATATTTCTGATAATGGAGTGCAGGTAAAAAGTATTGAGATTTAATTACTATTTATCGATAAGGGTAGAAAGATAAAGGTAAACAGAAAAATAAATTAATGTGATTAATTGCTTTGTGTAAAAAGTATCACTGCTTAGAGAAATATTCAAATATTTTAAAAGATTTGAATTAAGAAAAGATATATATTTTATAATGTGAATAAGGCATCTGAAAATAAATAACAAGTTCAAATATGTGATGGATATTTTTAGTTAGACAAGGAAACAAGTTTCCCAGATAGCAGCGCTATCTAAGGGTTATGTTGACGCAGTATAAGGTAAAATAGACCAGTATATAAACCTATGTGCTTTCAGATGCTTAAGGTTTGAGGTGTAATGTATGGATAAAAAGTGGAAGAAGAAAGCAATTTCTTTATCTCTAGCAACCACAATGACCATAGGCGCACCTATGGTTTTCTTAGGTTGTGATGATGTAGTTGTAGATAAGGTTGGAACAGAGAGTCCTAAGGATGATGCATATCATGGAACTGGGGCTACACCATTTGTATTTCCTGAAGAGGAAAGTGATTCAAAAGTTGGGGTTCAAAATGGTGGAGGATATAGTGTGTTTATGTATAGAACAAGCAGTTGGAGAGTATGGCAAGATGCACAAAATGATAATAACTCATCATATAGTTCTTCTGGAGGCGGAGGAGGACATTCGGGTGGATATTCATCATACATTAGAGCAAGTTCATCTTCTTAATTAATAGGAGAATGGAATGATGAGATATGAAAGTTATTGGGACAAGTTATTGTTTGATTATAAGCTTATTCATTCAAAGAGTGTGAAAGAAATATATTCTGATATACCCTACTTTATGAATAAGAATGTATATAAACAATTTAAATATACTGCCGGGATAATAAATAATGTAGCACTAAAGATTAAACAAGGAATAAGTCTTGAGTATAAAGACTATAGAGAATACTTAGGGAATTTTCAATATTTAGATGATATTCTATTACTTAAAAGAGAAAATATCCCTGTATTTTGGGCAAGATATGATGGATTCATTGGACAGGATAGTGTGTTTTATGCAGAATTAAATTATGATAAACCATGTGCTCAGAGGGAGTGCATGGTGGCAGAAGAAATGCTACAAGGATATAAAAATATAAATGAAGATTTTACATTAAAATTCAAACAAGGATTTTATGGGATAAAGGAAAAGTATTATGCTGATAAGCCAGTAAATATTGCAATTTTAGTAGATCCAGCACATTATGAGGAAGCACATTTAGCTTTATTATTTCAAGAAAAACTAAAAAGGCAGGACCTTAATTTTATTTTAGCAGGTGCTGATAATTTTATAGTTGAAAAAGATGAAGTAAGAGTATTTGAGAAAAAGATAGATATAATTTTAAGATTATTTCCTACAGAATTTTTATATGAAATATCAGATTTTAAGGAAATATTAAGACTTTTTGATGAGGAAAAATTGCTTATACTAAACGATCCTCGAGATATTATTATGCAATGTAAAAATTTATATTCATATTTATGGAAGCTTATAAAAAATGATGATACTAGACTTTCAACATTGGAGAAGGAGATAATATCAAAAGTGCTTCCTTACACAGAGCCATTAACAGATGAAAATATAAACTTTGCCATGTTGGACAAAGATAGGTATGTTATTAAGCCTGTATATGGTAGATATAGTGAAGATGTATTTATTGGAGTTATGCATACAGAAGATGAGTGGATTCAAAGTTTAGAGTATATAAAATCTAAGATGCAAGAAAAGAATTTTTTGTTGCAACATTTTAAAGAGCAAGAAGAAGATATAAGTTATTATTATAATGGGAGTTATAGAATTCCTGCAAAATGTTTTGGCAACTTCGGCATATACCTATGTAACAATGAAGTTATTGGAGCATGCGTAAGATGGAATTCGACGTATCTAACAAGTGAAGGTGAAACCTGGTTTACTCCAATTGGTATAGAAGATGATAGTGTTGAATGCATTAAAACTGGCTTAGAGTTACAGTCATTTCTTGATAAATTAGTTTTCGAAGCACAATTTACTGGTTTTAATATTGATGAGAAGGAGTATTTGAGCTTAGATATTGGTACAATTAGTGAACAAGCTTTTAGTGAATTAAAACAGGCTACAGTAGCACTTAATAAGATTTTTATAAAGACAAGAGATTATGTCATAGAAAATCTAAACATTTTTAAAGAGATATTAAGTATTGAAGGCCTAGAAGACACTATAAAAAGAGAGAAAACAAAAGAATTTACGTTTATAGGCAGATTGGATTGGATTATGGATTCATATGGTAGATGGAAGCTACTAGAGATAAATTCTGAGACTCCAGCTGGAATTTGTGAAGCGACTTATGTGGAACAGATACTAGAAGAACAATATAAAGAAAAATTGTGTAATGAAGAATCTATAGGTAATATGTTTGATAAAGATTCAAATGTTAGCAATACAATAAATGTTGGAGAAGACAATATTAATTATCCAAAAGTAACCTTCAACAAAACTAGTAGAATTAATGATATGCTAGTAAAAAACATAGTTAAGCAAGGAAAAAAGATAATTAATGACTATAATATAAAAAATCCAATAATAGGGTTTGTATCTTTGACATATTATGAAGATTGGGTTACAACAAATGCAATTATGAGAATGTTCAAAGAAGATGATACTTGCAGAGATAATTCCTATATTTATGGAAATATTAATGATTTAGTTGTAGAGGATGATGGAGTATACCTTTATGGTACAAAGTTAGATTTTATTTTTAGGTATTATCCATTGGATTGGCTTCTTGATGAGGAAGATGAAAACCTAAAGAGATTGTTGAATGCAATAAATGACAAGGTAATAACTTTAAATCCAGCAAGTACAATAATTTCTCAATCGAAAGCTTTCTTTGTAATAATATATGAACTGATTAAACATGGTTTTTATTCAGAAGATGAAATGAAAAATATAGAAAGGTACATTCCATTTACTACCTTTGATTATGATGAGCTTAATACAAATGAGTTCGTTATTAAGCCATTACTAGGCAGGGAAGGGCAGGCTGTACAACCTAGTTATTTATTAAGAAGTATTCCAGATGAAGATATAATATTTCAAGAAAGAATATTTCAAAAGAACACTGGTAAAGAAGGTGGATTTATGGTATTTGGAGTATTTATAACTGGAGAAGAATTTTCAGGAATTTATACGAGAATTGGTGATGAGGTAACCACAAAATATTGTAAGTTTCAAGTCATGAGGTCTAGATTATAAGGGGTATATTATGAGAAAAAAATTGAAAAAATTAAATAGAATTAGTAAACTTCATAATCATAATAATGCAAATTTGAATAATACTCGGATTAGTGGGAGTGTTAATAAGCATACAGCTACGAGAACTAATAGTAAAGTGCCTAAAAGGACAACTGCAAATCATAAGAAATACAAGTCAACCAGCACTGGAGGAATAAGTTATACAGATAATTTGCAGTCAAGTAGAAAGTATTCTACCGGTAGCAAACCAATAAAAACATCAACTAAGATTTTGTGGGGAGTGTTAGCTTTACTATTAATTTTAGCAATTATAATTGGTAGTAGAGATGAGCATGTTAATATGTTCAGTGGCAAAGAATATCTAAAATCTTTAGATGTAGATACTAATTATGGGTACACAGAAGAATATTATAAAACTTATACTTTGCATAAGATAGATGGATATGCTATGGGAATGTCAGATGGAGATGGAACTGAAAAAAGATATAGGTTCTGTGTTGAAGATCATGGCAAAATTTCATATGATGTTGAACTAACGTCAAGCCAAGTATCTATTGAAAGCACAAGCATAGATACTGATTTGCCTTTGGTTGATGTTTATAAGAGAAGATATAAGAATAGAAAGGGTATATTTGTTGATACTTATTATTACAAAATACATTGTTCTCCGAAATTTATAAAAGTTTTTCAAGGTTAGTTTTATATTTATGGTGATATAGTATAAGATTATAACCCATATAGGACTATTCCATCAAAATGTTGGTGACCAAGCTTTCTGCGTTTCAATGGACAAGTTACCAAAAAACGACAGAATTCTACCAACATTTAAGTGGAATAGTTCTACACACATTTGTAATTATACATAACACCTTATATGACAACTTCTAAGTAATAGGTATCTATATATTTATAAAGTTATTTAGATACAAAAAAGGTGGAGGTAACTCCACCTTTTTTACTATATAATAATTTTTTATAAATGCATTTTTTAGCTAGCATTCGTAACATAACAATTTTTAAGCAAGAAGTTATGAATATAAATTAATTCATAAGTCAAGCTTACTAAATTACATTCCTTTACCTACATCAGAAAGGATTAACCCCTTATTATGATCTAAGGCCCAACTAATTCCCCAATCATTTTGGAAAATTAATAGGTTTCTTTCTTTAAAGTCTGTAACTTTCTTAGTATCAGAAGTTAAGTTTAATGAATCTACATCTATAGGATCATTTTCGATCCATCTAACGTATCTGTAAGCAAGTCGATCCATCTTAATATCTACGTTGTATTCATTCTTAAGTCTATATTCTAAAACTTCAAATTGAAGAACACCAACAACACCAACGATGATTTCTTCCATTCCAACTCTTAATTCTTTAAAGACTTGGATAGCACCTTCTTGAGCTATTTCAGAAACACCTTTTACGAATTGTTTTCTCTTCATAGAGTCTATTGGTTTTACTCTTGCAAAATGTTCTGGTGCGAAACTTGGGATTCCTTCAAACCTAAATTTAGCGTTACTTTTACATAAAGTATCTCCAATACTGAATATACCTGGATCAAAAACACCAATAATATCTCCTGCGTAAGCTTCTTCAACAATTTCTCTGTCTTGAGCTAAGAATTGTTGAGGCTGAGCAAGTTTTAGTTTCTTGCCACCTTGAATGTGGTTAACTTCCATACCTTTTTCAAATTTACCTGAGCAAATTCTCATGAATGCAATTCTGTCTCTATGAGCCTTATTCATGTTAGCTTGAATCTTAAATACAAAGGCAGAGAATTCTTCTTTGAATACATCAACTTCTCCTTCAGTTGATTTTCTTGGAAGAGGTGCAGATGTAAGCTTTAAGAAGTCCATAAGGAATGGCTCAACACCAAAGTTTGTAAGGGCGGAACCAAAGAATACAGGTGAAAGTTCACCATGTCTTACTTTCTCCATATCAAAGTCATCACCAGCAATATCAAGAAGTTCAATATCTTCCATTAGCTTATCATGTAATGGAGCACCTAATAGATCAGCAAATACAGGATCTGAAACATCTCCAGTTACAGAAGTAACTTCATTTTGACCATGATTACCACCACTAAAGGCTTGAATCTTATTTGTGTCTCTTTCATAAACACCTTTAAATTCTTTTCCAGAACCTATTGGCCAGTTCATTGGGTAACATTTAATACCTAATTCATTTTCGATATCTTCCATAAGTTGAAAAGGATCCTGAGCTTCTCTATCCATCTTATTTATGAAAGTAAAGATAGGAATTCCTCTTAAAGCACATACATGGAACAATTTTCTTGTTTGATCTTCCACACCCTTAGCAGCATCAATCACCATTACAGCACTATCAGCAGCCATAAGAGTTCTATAAGTATCTTCAGAGAAGTCTTGATGTCCAGGTGTATCTAATATATTTATACAATATCCATCGTAGTTAAATTGCATTACAGAAGAAGTAACAGAAATACCTCTTTGTTTTTCTATTTCCATCCAGTCTGAGACAGCATGCTTAGATGCTTTTCTTGCTTTAACAGAACCGGCAAGTCTTATAGCTCCTCCGTATAATAGAAGCTTTTCAGTAAGTGTTGTCTTACCAGCATCAGGGTGAGAAATTATAGCAAATGTTCTACGTTTATTAATTTCACTTATTAAATCGCTCAAAGCTTTTACCTCCAATATCTAAATTAATATCTATTTTATATATTTTTTCTTACTTTTATTTATTTGTATATGTTAAATTGGCAACTTTTCTACCTCCAAATATGAATTTAAACTGTAATTCGTAAACATTACAATTATAACAATTAACCTTTGCAGTTACAAGGGTTATATAATTTAGTTTATTAGAGGGATATTATCTTTACCTAAATGGAAAAGTAATATAATTATCTATTTATAAAGCTGTAATAAATTATATGGAAGAAAGAAATACAAATTATTAACTTAGTAATAGAAAATAAAAGAATATATATAATTAATAAATTGAAAGGCTATTTTTAATTAATTAGTAATAGTTTTAAAATGTAACAAAATCCTATTGACAATGTTTACACAAGTGATAATATGTAAGCAAAGGAACAAAATAACAAAAAACTAACATCGGAGTTATATCAAACCTGTATTAAATGTATAAGAGTTAAGTGTTGGGAAAGGCAAACAAGAAAATTTAAATGTTTATAATCTCTAGGATATGTCTTATTTAATGCCAAATTTAAGGTGCATTTTAGAGTTTATAAAAATATAATGACAGCTTGTATTGCATGGTGCAAACGTTTATATACCAAATATAGGGGGGATAATATGAACAAAAATCTAAGAAAGACTATTTGTTTAAGTACTACATTGGCAGTAGTAATCACTTTAACATCAGTGGTTAGTGACAGACAAATTTCCGCTAGTTTTAGTAACTCAATGATAGCTAAGGCAGCTACTACATCAGTTAATGCTGATGCTTTAGGGCCAGTAACACCTAAGGATGTTGTTTATCAAATCCTTACAGACAGATTCTATAATGGAGACACAAGCAATGATAGACCAGGAGGTTCTACATCTGACGAATTTGATGGAACTGATACTGATCTAAATAAGTACCAAGGAGGAGACTTCCAAGGCGTAATTAATAAGATACCTTATTTAAAAACCTTAGGAGTAACTGCAGTATGGATTTCACCACCATATGAAAACAGGGAAGGTGCTCTTAATGGTGAGTATACTGCTTATCATGGATTCCATGCAAGCGATTATTTCTCTACAAACAAACACTTTGGAACAATGCTTGATTTTGCAAGATTAAGGGATGCACTTCATAGCAATGGTATGAAGCTAGTAATAGATTTTGCAACTAACCATAGTAGTGCACCTACAGGAACTGTTATTTCAGACGGAAAAGTATATGAACCTAATAAGGATGCAAACGGAAACTATATATTTGATAGTACAACAGGAGAAGCTGTTGGAAGAAACTTAGTAGCAGACCCAATGAATGATAGTAAAATGTTTTTCCATCACAATGGAAATAGAGCTGACAATGAGACATCTTATTTCCAATATCAATATAAGGATTTAGCTAATTTGGCAGATTTTAATCATGAGAATCCTTTAACAATTAAATATTTGGATAAAGCATATATGTTCTGGAAACAAAAAGGTATAGATGGTTTCAGAGATGATGCCACACTTCATCAAAACCCAGCATTTATGGCAAATGTTAGTGATATGATTAATAGTGATTCTAATGGTCCTATAACACAATTTGGAGAATACTTTATTGGTAGACCAGATGCAAAATATGCACACTATGCATCTTTCCCTGAAAGAACAGCAATAAACAATCTTGATTTTGAATTTTATCAATCAGTAAATACTACATTTGGAAACTACACTAAAACTATGAAAGATTTTGCTAATATGTTAGTGTATACATCAAGTGATTATAAGAATCCTGAACAAGCAGTTACATTCATTGATAATCACGATGTTAGTAGATTTGGTAGAGTTCAACAAGATCAAAGAATCTTTAATGAAGCATTGGTTGCTTTATTAACAGCAAGAGGAATTCCAAACCTTTACTATGGTACAGAAGATCAATTACAAGGTAAGGCACTAGGATCTGATGCTGGAAGAGTGTTAATGCAAGCTGAAAGTAACTTCAGCACAACAACTACACCATTTAAAGTAATTCAAAAATTAGCTCAATTAAGAAAAGATAATAATGCAATAGCATATGGAAATACTACTATACTTTATTCTGATGATAATGTTTTAGTAGAAAAGAGACAGTTTGGAAATGACGTTACTATAGTTGCAATGAACAGATCAACAACAAATTCAACTACAATAGGAAGCAGTTTAGCTACTGCAATGCCTGATGGAACTTATTCAGACTATCTAGGAGGATTACTTGGTGGTAAGAATATTTCTGTAAGTGGTGGAAATATCGGTTCATTAACTTTAAATCCAAGCGAAGTAGATGTATGGCAATATAATGCTTCTGATTCAACTCCAAGAATAGGAACAGTAGTTTCAACTAGAGGAAGAGTTGGAAATCAAGTATATATCTATGGAGAAAACTTTGATTCAAGCACAACAGTAACATTTAATGGAGTAGCTGCACCAGTTCTTTCTGTAAGCAGTGATACTTTAAAGGTAACAGTACCAAGTACAACTCCAGGAAATGCAACAATAAAAGTAACTAAGGGTGGAGTTTCAAGCAATACAGCAAGTTACTTTATCCTATCAGGAGATCAAACTCAAACTATATTCCATGCTAATGCCACAACAAACTGGGGTGACAGTATTTATATAGTTGGTAATATACCTGAGCTTGGCAACTGGGATGTAACTAAGGCTATGAAATTACAAGATGGAATGTTCTGTCCAAGTTATCCAGCATTCTTCTTGCCAGTAAGTGTACCAAAGGGAACTTCTTTTGAATTCAAATTTGTAAAAGTAGATTCAACTGGAAAAGTATACTGGGAACAAGGTAACAATAGAACATTCACATCAACTACAGATGGTGAAGGAGTTAGTGATACTCCAACTTACAATATTACATGGCAACAATAAATTAATTTTTCCCCAAAATTAAATTAATTATTTTAATAGACCAGTTAAGTAAAAATAGAGAGTATGAAGATTTGTATAATAAAGTGTTAAATTGCTATAGCATTTTATAATTTAAGTAATACAATAGTCTTCATACTCTTTTGATTTATAAATCAAAAGAGTATTTTGTGTTGCTTTATAGCACTTTATGGAATGAGAAAAAAGTTTATAAAGTAAGATTCATTTGCAAAGAACATTTAAATGAATGATTATCAAGTAAAAAACGCAAAAAAAGTAAAAAAGAGTAGAAAAAAGATTAAAAATAGAATACGAATTATTAGTTCTTTAACTAAAGCAACTATAATATGATTAATTAATACAAAAATAGCAAATTTATTACACTTTGGTAATAAGTTTCGAAAAAGGGTTTTTAGTATTGACAATGTTTACATAGGTGATAATATGTAAATATAAACACAAAATGTTATTTACTTTTGTGTAGTAGAATCATATCAAACCCGTATTAAATATATAAGAGTTAAGTGTTGGTAAAAATGCATATGAGAAAATCCAAAGTTGTATATTCTCTTAGAATGTGTTCTATTTAATGCCAAAATTAGAGTATGTTCTTGTGAGTTTATAATAAAGCGACAACTTGTACTGCAGAATAAAAACGTTTATATACCAAATATAGGGGGGATATTATGAATAAAAATTTAAAAAAGACCATTTGTTTAAGTACTACATTGGCAGTAGTAATGACTTTATCTTCTGTTATTAATGACAGAAAATTCTCAGCTAGCTTTAATGCGCCAATAGTGGCTAAAGCAGCTACTACATCAGTTAATGCTGATGCGTTAGGACCAGTAACACCTAAGGATGTTGTTTATCAAATCCTTACAGACAGATTCTATAATGGAGACACAAGTAATGATAGACCAGCAGGTTCTACATCTGACGAATTTGATGGAACTGATACTGATCTAAATAAGTACCAAGGAGGAGACTTCCAAGGAATAATTAATAAGATACCTTATTTAAAAACCTTAGGAGTAACTGCAGTATGGGTTTCACCACCATATGAAAACAGAGAAGGTGCTATTAGTGGTGAATACACTGCTTATCATGGATTCCATGCAAGCGATTATTTCTCTACAAATAAGCACTTTGGAACAATGCTTGATTTTGCAAGATTAAGGGATGCACTTCATAGCAATGGTATGAAGTTAGTAATAGATTTTGCAACTAATCATAGTAGTGGACCTACAGGAACTGCTGCTTCAGACGGAAAGGTATATGAACCTAATAAGGACGCAAATGGAAACTATGTGTTTGATAGTACAACAGGAGAAGCTGTTGGAAGAAATCTAGTTGCAGATCCAATGAATGATAGTAAAATGTTCTTCCATCATAATGGAAACAGAGCTGATAATCAAACAGCGTTCTATGAATATCAATATAAGGATTTAGCTAACTTAGCAGATTATAATCAAGAAAATCCACTAACAATTAAGTATTTAGATAATGCATATATGTTCTGGAAACAAAAAGGTATAGATGGCTTCAGAGATGATGCCACACTTCATCAAAATCCAGCATTTATGTCAGGTGTTAGTGATATGCTTAACAGTGATTCTAAAGGACCTATAACACAATTTGGAGAATACTTTATTGGTAGACCAGATGCAAAATATGCACATTATGCATCTTTCCCTGAAAGAACAGGAATAAATGATCTTGATTTTGAATTTTATCAATCAGTAAACACTACTTTTGGTGACTATTCAAAGACTATGAAGGATTTTGCCAATATGCTAGTGTATACATCAAGTGATTATAAGAACCCTGAACAAGCAGTTACATTTATTGATAATCATGATGTTAGTAGATTTGGTAGAGTTCAACAAAATCAAAGAATTTTTAGCGAAGGTTTAGTTGCTTTATTAACATCTAGAGGAATTCCAAACCTTTACTATGGTACAGAAGATCAATTACAAGGTAAGGCACTAGGATCTGATGCTGGAAGAGTATTAATGCAAGCTGAAAGTAACTTCAGCACAACAACTACACCATTTAAAGTAATTCAAAAATTAGCTCAATTAAGAAAAGATAATAATGCAATAGCATATGGAAATACTACTATACTTTATTCTGATGATAATGTTTTAGTAGAAAAGAGACAGTTTGGAAATGACGTTACTATAGTTGCAATGAACAGATCAACAACAAATTCAACTACAATAGGAAGCAGTTTAGCTACTGCAATGCCTGATGGAACTTATTCAGACTATCTAGGAGGATTACTTGGTGGTAAGAATATTTCTGTAAGTGGTGGAAATATCGGTTCATTAACTTTAAATCCAAGCGAAGTAGATGTATGGCAATATAATGCTTCTGATTCAACTCCAAGAATAGGAACAGTAGTTTCAACTAGAGGAAGAGTTGGAAATCAAGTATATATCTATGGAGAAAACTTTGATTCAAGCACAACAGTAACATTTAATGGAGTAGCTGCACCAGTTCTTTCTGTAAGCAGTGATACTTTAAAGGTAACAGTACCAAGTACAACTCCAGGAAATGCAACAATAAAAGTAACTAAGGGTGGAGTTTCAAGCAATACAGCAAGTTACTTTATCCTATCAGGAGATCAAACTCAAACTATATTCCATGCTAATGCCACAACAAACTATGGAGATAATATTTATATAGTTGGTAATATACCTGAGCTTGGCAACTGGGATGTAACTAAGGCTATGAAATTACAAGATGGAATGTTCTGTCCAAGTTATCCAGCATTCTTCTTGCCAGTAAGTGTACCAAAGGGAACTTCTTTTGAATTCAAATTTGTAAAAGTAGATTCAACTGGAAAAGTATACTGGGAACAAGGTAACAATAGAACATTCACATCAACTACAGATGGTGAAGGGGTTAGTGATACTCCAACTTATACTATTAACTGGTAGTTGACAGTAATGATTTTTCCCTTTAATAATTAAATAATTTATATATACGATATCGACAAAATACACAATTTGGCATAGAGATTAATGTAATTAATAAGATGAGTAGGCTAGATGTAGCTTAACAATCTAAATTTTATAAAATCTCTATGCATTTTTTTATCAATTTTAAGAGAAATAAAACTTTTGAGTATATAACTAGCAGTTCTCCGTTGTTTACTGACAATTACAGTGAATTTTTAAATTCCTCTTTTTTTCGTACATCCTACTTTTTACCTATATGTTACTTTTCATAATTTCAGTGTTGATGAATAATATTTTTTAGATATCATATATAAAAAATATTATGAGAGACTATATTGATAAAAAATAAAGTATAATTATACCTAATAGTTATATTTTATGAGACAAGTGCCTATGCAACTTATTGACAATGTTTACAGGAGTGGTAATATATAAAGTAAATAAAGAAATAATTTACAAGTGAACAATAAAATATAATCGTTTAAATTATTTTAATGGTAGGAGGGGATCAAAATTAAAATTAATTTAAAAATGAAAATAATTTCTGCTGCAATGACTGTATTGTTATTGTTATCAGGTTGTTCAAGTAAGGCTAATACCTCGAAAGATACTAGTAAATTTAGAAGCCCAGATTGGGCGAAAAATACCACAATTTATGAGGTTAATGTGAGACAGTATACAAAAGAGGGAACATTCAAGGCGTTTGAAAATCATTTGTCTAGATTAAAGGAACTAGGTGTAGATACATTATGGTTTATGCCTATTAATCCAATATCTAAGGAAAAGAGACAGGGAACTTTAGGATCTTACTATGCAGTACAAAATTATAAAGAAGTAAACCCTGAATTTGGTACAATAGATGATTTTAAAGAATTAGTTAATAAGTGCCACTCTATGGGATTTAAAGTAATTATTGATTGGGTAGCCAATCACACTGGATGGGACAATCCTTGGATTAAAAATAAAGACTGGTATTTACAAAATGAAAAAGGTGAAATAGTCTCTCCGCCAGGACTTAATTGGGATGATGTAGCACAATTGAATTACAACAATAAAGACATGAGAAAAACTATGTTAGAAGATATGGAATATTGGATAAAGGATATTAATATCGATGGATTTAGATGTGATCATGCTGAAGGGGTTCCAGTAGATTTCTGGGAAGAAGCTAGAGCAGCTTTAGACAAAATCAAGCCTGTATATATGCTAGCAGAAGATGATACTAAGCCAGAGTTTTTAGACAAAGCCTTCAATACTAATTATGGATTTGATTTATATAAGACTATGAATGGTATTGCAGCAAACTCTAGTTCAGTAGCTTCATTAGAATCTTCTATAGATAAAATAAAGGATGATTATAGTAAAGGTGCATATCCACTTTTATTTACATCCAATCATGATGAAAATAGTTGGAATGGAACAGAGTATGAAAGATTAGGTGGTGCTGTAAAGACAATGGCAGCATTAACGTATGTGGTTCCTGGCGTTCCATTAATTTATACAGCTCAAGAATTTGGAATGAATAAGAGATTAAAGTTCTTTGAAAAGGATCAAATAGAAGAGAAAAAATCAGATATGGCTGATTTATATAAGAAACTTAATAAATTAAGAAAAGATAATAAAGCATTATGGAATTATGATGGAGATAAAAAAGTCACATATTTAGAAGGTTCAAATGCAGATGTATTTACGATTGTTAGGGAAAAGGATGGTAATACAGTTATAGGGGTGTTCAATTTTACAAATAAAAAGATTAATTCAAAAATAAAGTTTGATAATTTAAAAGGAAAATATAAAGATTCTGAATCAGATCAAACTGTAGATTTGGAGAAAGAGCAAAGTGTGGATCTTGAAGCTTGGGGTTTTAAGATATATACAAAATAGATATTACTAAATTTGAGCAGAAGATGCTTAATATAAAATTAAAACAATATAACATTAATGTACCTAAAATCTAAGTCTATAGGTGGTTAAATGTTTAATTGATATTTGCAAAAAAAATTTTATTTAAATTAAGGAGATATATATATGGAAACAACAATAGTTAATAAAGCAGATAATACTCAATGGACAAATAGTATTTTTTCCGATGGAACTAATATGTTTGTCAATAATCAAAACCCAAAGTATGGTGATATAGTAGAAATTAAAATAAGAATGTTAAAAGGTTCTCCTATCGAAAAGGTATATATTAGATATTTAAGAAATGGAGAAGAAACTTTAAACTTGATGGAGTTAGTAAAAGAAGAAAGTGAAGGTAAGTTTCAATACTATAAAGTTAGTGTGAAATTAGATATACCAACATTAAACTATCATTTTATTATAATAACAGAAGACAAAACTTATTTTTATAATCAACTTGGATTGACAGAGTATATCATAACAGAGGATTATGATTTTAGAATCATAGCAGATTTTCAAACATCAGAGTGGGTAAAAGAGGCTGTGTTCTATCAAATATTTGTAGATAGATTTTTTAATGGGGATCTAGAGAGTGATGTAAAAGATAATGAGTATAGCAATGACGGTTTTGACTCAAAGCATATTCCATGGGGACAAGCACCTGGGGAATATGAACAATATGGATGTCTAGATTTTTATGGTGGTGATTTACAAGGAGTAGAACAAAAGATACAGTATTTAAAAGAATTAGGTGTAACTGCACTATATTTAAATCCTATTTTTGATTCAGTATCAAACCATAAGTATGATTGTAAGGATTACTTTAATGTTGATAAACATTTTGGAGGTAATGAAGCTTTACAGAGCTTAGTTAAGAAGTTACATGAGAATGGTATCAAGGTTATCGTAGATATATCAATAAATCATACAGGAAACACTAATGCTTGGTTCAAGGAAAAACCAGAGTATTATTACGAAAAGGAAGATGGAGATTTTGAATATTGGAATGGAGTGAGATCATTACCAGTATTAAATTATACAAATGAAGAAGTACAAAATGTTATTTATAAAGATGAAGATAGCGTCTTAAAGCATTGGTTAAAGCCACCTTATAATATAGATGGATGGAGACTTGATGTGGGACATAATGTAGGGAAGATGCACAAGGTTAAGATGGATAAAGAAATTTGGAGAGATGTTAGAAAGTCAATTAAATCTGTAAATGATGAAGCTTATATTGTTGCAGAGCACTGGACAGACTGTAGCGAGTATCTTCAAGGAGATATGTGGGATGGAACTATGAACTATTTTGGTTTCATGAGACCAGTTAGAAGATATTTAGGTGAAATGGATAAGTTTTTAAGTTGGAAGGTTGGAGGCTTAAAGATGACCACAGGAGATGGAAGGATACTTGAGGAAGAGGTGTCTAGACATTACGGCAAGTTACCATATCAACTTCAGACTTTACAACTTAATTTATTAAGCAGTCATGATTTACACAGGCTTCATAATTCTCCATATGTAGAAAAAGAAGATGTTAAGGCTGCGATAATGATGTTGTTTACTTTTAGAGGAGCTCCTTGTGTATATTATGGGGATGAAGTTATGTTAGATGGTCATACAAATGTTGGACAAGGATGTCGTTATCCAATGGAATGGCATGAGGAAAAATGGGATAAGGATATAATTTCGCTATACAAATCAATGATTTCTCTTAGAAAACAAGAAAAGGTTCTTATAGATGGAAGCTTTAAATTTTTAATAGATGAAGGGAAGAAAACTTCTTATTGTAGATTTAATGATGAGGAAGCTATTATATTTGTGAACTCACAAGAAAACGAAAAAACAGAAATTAATCTAGAATTAGAGGCTATAGGTGAAATTTGTAAAGTAGATATATTAAATAAAAAAGAGCTAGCTTATGAAGTAAGCAATAATATATTAGTTTTAAGCATAGAGCCTAAAGAAAGTTTGTTAATTAAGGTTAATTTAAAATAAAACAATTGTTTTAAAGTGTATTTTAGCATATATGGACTCCATTAATTAATGGAGTCCAATATATCTACATAGTTGGATTTTGGTGGTTTCTACTAAATCATAATGGGAGAGTGAAGTGGTATTATGGCTAATAAATCAAAATTAGAAAAGAAGTTAAAGGATGACAAAAAATCAAAGAAACATTTTAGACGTGAAACTAAGAAACATGGGAAAAATAGAGTATTATCTGATTTAAAAACAAAGCATAGTTTATTAAGAAAATTAGTTCTTACTTTTTCTCTAGTTATATTATGTGCAATGGTTGTAATGACAGCACTAAATTTTGTTGTAGTAGATAAAAATACAACGGCAGATTTTAAAAAATCTACAGATGAAACTTTAACTCAAAATAAAAATTATGTAGAACTAGTCAATGAAACAGTAATGCAAACTGCTTATCAAATTATGAGTAATCCTGAGATAACTAATAACGTAGCAATCAGTTATCAGGATGAAAATGATAGAGTAAAAAGATATCAACAAGCTAAGACTGTTATAACTAGTTTCTTAGGAACAGATAAAACATTAATAGGTTCGATTGAACTTTATACTGCAACTGGAGTAGTGAGTACTGAAGTGGATGCATATAATGCTCAAAAAGATCTTGCAGTTAAAGTGCAAAAAGAAGATTGGTACACAAAGGCAATGCAAGATCCTAGTGATGGCTCTTGGAGGATATTTGATGAAAATGGTAAGAAAAGTTTGTGCTATATTAGACAGGCGTACAATGCTGATAATAAAACTCCAATGGGAGTGTTGAAAATACACGTAGCAGATGATATTTTTGATAAATCCTTAAAGAATATGGATATAGGTAAAGATTCTAAAATTGTGATAATAGATTCTAATAAGAAAGTTATTAGTAGTACTGGAAGTTATGCTGTTGGAGATGAGTTTAAAACAGACTTTATTTCTAAGATATCTTTAGGAAAGAGTGGAGACTTTTATACAGATGTATCTGGAAAAAAACATTATATAATATATTCAGCTCTTGATTCAAATGGATGGACTTACATAGCAATGATACCAAACAGTAGCATACTTAGTTCAGCTTTTAGCATAGGTAAGTTTTCTATAATAGTATTAATTTTAACTCTTATAGTTTGTATGTTAGTATCAACTATAGTTTCATTGCAGGTATCAAATCCAATTAAAAACTTTATTGAAAAAACGAAGAATTTAGCTTCAGGTGATTTCTCAACAGACAATAATCAAAAATATTCAATTAAGGAATTAAACACTCTATCAGATAATTTTAATAATATGACACATAGTTTGAAAGATGTATTTGTAGCTACAGCTAATTTAGCAGAAGAATCAAGTTCTGGTGCAAAAGAACTGTTAGACTTTACTAAACAAATTAATGAAAAATCAGAACTTGTAGTTGCCAATATAAGTGATATATCTGATGGTTCCAGTAAGCAAGCATCAGATACTATGAATTGTGCAGGTATTTCTAATGATATTAATGAAGAGATATCATCTGCCATTGAATTATTAAATAAGGTATCTACTGCAAAAGAAAATACAATAGAGCAGATAAATGTAAGTTCACAAGAAATAGATGAATTAAGAAAGACATCTTCTGATAATGCAGAAGCAATGGAAAAGGTAGCAAACACAATAAGCAACTTAAATGGTAGTACCAAGTTGATTTTAGGAATTTTAAAAGATATAAATGCAATTGCAAATGAAACTAATCTCCTTGCTCTTAATGCATCTATAGAAGCTGCTAGAGCTGGGGAAGCAGGAAGAGGATTTTCAGTGGTTGCAAATCAAATTAAAAAGTTGGCAGAGCAATCTTATAATTCATCTAAAGAGATTGAAAGTATTATAAAAGAAGTAAACGGAAAGATTAATCAATCTATGGATATCTCTGATAATGCTATGAAGATTTTTGAAAAGGAGAAAGAGCAAGTTCAGTATAGTATTAAATCTTTTAATGCTGTGGCTGATTCCTTTAATGAAGTTGCAAGTACTATAGAAATAGCTTTAAATTCAGTTAAAAATGTAGAATCGACTAAGGATATATTGACTGTAGCAGTTGAAAGTATAGCGTCTATCTCTGAGGAAAATACAGCTTCAACTGAAGAAGTTGCTGCATTAATTCAGCAAGAGGCAAGAGATATAAGTAAAGTTAGAGAATTAGCGGAAAGATTCAATTCACAATCTACTAACTTAATTGAGATTATGGATAAAATAAAATTTTAACAAATACATTTTGAGAGATTTCAGAGGTATATATTCTACTAAGAGTATATACCTCTTATGTTAAGCAATATCAAGTGAAACTTGATTCAGGTGGGGGTTGATCCCCATCTGAATCTTAGCTGAACTTATCCAGGAGCGTGCAGCCGTTATCTCCAACTTAAACAAGTTGGAGTGTTACGGATGCTAGCTATCGGATAAAAACAAATAAATCTTTTTTATATAAGTTTGTGAATGATTGGCATGAGATGAATATAAGTGTTTAAATAGATGTGTGTGTGGTTATTCCATCTAAAAGTTGGTAGAATAATGACGAAAAGAGTCAATAGACAAGCTTACTGAATCAGACAAATTTCTACCAACATTTAAGTGGAATAGTTCTACATGGAGACTAATAAGAACAAATATATAATGTCCTTAATGCAAAAAACTAATGATGAGGAAGCGTATATTTTTATGGATTTTTGTAATATAAGTTTTCATAAATTCAAGAAAAATGTTAATATAGACTTATATAATAGACATTAACTTATATGCTTTATTTATAAAATAATAATATTCATAAATTGTATACAACTTATACTTAGCAAGTAAATTAGAATTCACATTTAGTAAACTAATTAGAATTGAATATAGCAGTTAAACAGAAGTAAATGAAAATATAGTCGAATTGGAGGAAATTTAGATGTACAAATTAATTGCATTAGATATGGATGGGACATTATTAACAGAGGATAAAATAGTATCAGAGAGAACAAAGAAAGCTATAGAAAATGCCAGAAGTCAAGGGAAGTATGTGGTGTTATGTTCAGGAAGACCAATAGAGGGGATAAATAGATATCTTGAGGAACTTGGAATGACCAGTGAAGAAGATTATGTAATAAGTTTTAATGGTGCAATTGTTCAACATGCAAAAAGTAGAGAGGTTATTTCAAGAAATACATTAACAGGTAAAGATCTTCACTATTTATATAATATAAGCAAGGAACTAGGAGTAAATATTCATGCTTTCTCAAAAGATGGCTGCATCACTCCAAAAATGAGTACATATTCAGAGCATGAAGGTAAAATCAATGGTATACCAGTACTAGAAATTGATTATAATATAGTATCTGATGATGAAGAAATCGTCAAAATAATGTTAGTTGATGAAGAAGAAATACTAGATGAAGCTATAAAGAAATTGCCACAAGAAGTTTATGAAAAATACACAGTGGTAAGAAGCGCACCTTTCTTCACAGAATATTTAAGCAAATATGCTAACAAAGGTACAGGTGTTGAAATGCTTGCAAAACATCTTGGAATTAAAAGAGATGAGGTTATATGTGTAGGAGATGCAGGAAATGATATACATATGATAGAATATGCAGGACTTGGGGTAGCAATGGGCAATGCCTTTCCTGAAGTGAAGAAAATAGCAGATTACACAACAGCTTCTAATGAAGATGATGGAGTTGCAGAAGTTATTGAAAAATTTATGCTTAAATAAAATGTAGTATATTTAAAGTAGAGTTATTAAAAATAGAGCATTAGGTGTATACAAAGTAGTTTTATATAGGAGAAGTAGCTTATGAAAGAGTATGATTATTTAATAGTTGGAGCCGGGCTTTTTGGAGCAATATTCGCTTACGAAGCTAAAAAAGTAGGGAAAAAGTGTTTAGTAATAGACAAAAGAAATCATGTAGCAGGTAATATTTATTGCAAAGAGGTAGAAGGAATCAACGTTCATGAATATGGTGCACATATATTTCATACAAGCAATAAGGAAGTTTGGGATTATATAAATCAATTTGCAGAATTTAACAGGTATACAAATTCACCAGTTGCAATTTATAAAGATGAATTATATAATCTGCCATTTAATATGAACACTTTTAATAAGCTTTGGGGTGTAAAAACTCCAAAAGAAGCTAAGACTAAAATTGCAGAACAAATGGCTGAAAGCAATATAGTGACGCCTAAAAATCTTGAAGAGCAGGCAATAAAACTTATAGGTAAAGATATTTATGAGAAACTTATAAAAGGATATACAGAAAAGCAATGGGGGCAAAGAGCCACAGAACTTCCTGCATTTATAATAAATAGACTTCCTGTAAGATTTACTTACGATAATAACTATTTCAACGATAAGTATCAGGGAATTCCTATAGGAGGTTATACTAAGATAATTGAAAAGATGCTGGATGGAATTGAAGTTAAAATTGAAACTGATTTCTTCAAGCAAAGAGCAGAACTTGAAGCAATGGCTGATAAAATAATATTTACAGGAATGATAGATGAATTTTATGATTACAAGTTTGGTGCCCTAGAATATAGAAGTTTAAGATTTGAGCATGAAATACTAGATGAAGAAAATTATCAAGGCAATGCAGTGGTGAATTATACTGAATATGAGATACCTTATACACGAATAATAGAACATAAACACTTTGAATATGGAACTCAACCTAAAACAGTTATTACAAAAGAATATCCTGCGAATTGGAACAAGGGGGATGAACCATATTATCCTGTTAATAATGATAAAAATAATTTAATTTATGCTAATTATAAAGAATTAGCAGGTAAAGAACCTAAAGTTATTTTTGGAGGAAGACTTGGTGAGTATAAATATTATGATATGCATAATGTGATTGAGCAAGCTTTAAAATGTGTTAAAGATGAATTTTATTAATCGTTAATAAGTTCAATATTGAAAATAGAGGCAATAAAAGTTAGCCAGAAGTTAATGCGTTCAGGATTTAAAAAGCAATAGATAATAGATGTGAAAAGAAATAAAAAATAAATATTACAAAAAGTTTACAATATCGATACAAATTAATACATTGTAAACTTTTTGTTTTTTTATGTGATAAAATAGAAGTTAATGATGAAAGAAATTAATCAATAATGCTTGGTAAAGTACTATATAGGGAGGAAAAATGGAAAAATTAGATCATAAGGATTACTTGAATTTTACGGTTGGACCTGTGATGATGGATGATAAGATTAGAAAAATAGGGGAACAGCAGATTCCTTATTTTAGAACAGATGAATTTTCCTATATAACTTTAGAAAGTGAAAGATTAATAAAGGAAATAATAAAAACAGAAGAGAAATCCAGGGTCATATTCCTAACAGCTTCAGGAACAGGAGCTATGGAAGCTACTGTAATGAATACATTAAGTAAAGATGATAAGGTATTAGTAGTTAATGGTGGTAGTTTTGGACATAGATTTGAAGAATTATGTGAAATTCATGAGATACCACATGAAGTAATTAGACTTGAATGTGGTCATAAGCTAACAAAGGAACATTTAGAGCAATATAGAGATAAGGGATTTACAGCATTCCTAGTTAATGCTCATGAAACATCTACAGGAGTACTTTATGATTTAGAGTTGATAGGAGAATTTTGCAAGGAACAAAATATATTCCTTATTGTAGACTCTATAAGCTCATTTATAGCTGATAAATATGAGATGGATAAGTGTCATATAGATGTCACTATAATAGCATCTCAAAAGGCTATAGCCCTTCCACCAGGAGTTTCTATAATAGTTGTAAATGAAAGAGCAGTAAAGAGAATAGAAGAGAATAATGTAAAGAGCATGTATTTTAATTTGAAGAGCTATCTATCAAATGGAGAGAGAGGACAAACTCCATTTACTCCAGCAGTAGGTATATTAATTCAATTAAATGCAAAACTTAAAGATATAGCTGAAGTAGGGGTAGAGACCTATATCAATAGAAGTAGAGCATTAGCTGAAGATTTTAGAAATAAAATAAAAGAGTTACCATTTGAAATAGTAAGTGAAAATTTATCTAATGCAGTGACTCCATTAAAACCACTTGGTAAGATGGGAGCTCATGATATATTTGAATATATTAAAGATAATTGCAACATATTTGTTTGTCCAAATGGTGGAGAACTTAGAGATACTTTATTTAGAGTGGGTCATATAGGGGATTTAAAGATAGAGTATAACGATAAATTAATTGAAGTTTTAAAAGATATGTATAAAAGGGGTATGTTATAATATGAGAGCATTGATATTAGCAGCAGGTAGAGGTACTAGAATAAGCAGATATTTATCAGGGAGACCAAAATGTACTGTGGATATTGGTGGAGAGACTTTAATAGAGCACACAGTTAAACAACTTAGAAAAGCAGGAATTAACGAGATTGGTATTATAGTTGGATACAATCAAAAGGCTGTAAGGGAAATATTGAGAGAACATCAGGTTTCTTTCTTTTATAATCCGTTTTTTGATGTAACTAATAGTATAGCATCAGCATGGTTTGCAGATAGATTTATAAAAAATGATGATGACATAATTATAATGAATGGGGATGTATTTATAGAAAATTCATTATTAGATGATATCTTGAATGAAAAAGTAAGCCCAGTTCTTTTCTCAGATTCATCAAGAAAGGAACAGGCAGACTATAAGTTCTATTATGAAGATAATATATTGAAAAAGTATGGAAAAGAGCTATCTGGAAAAGATGTTTCAGGAGAGTACATTGGTATAGCAAGGATTGGCAGAGAATTTATCGATACCTTCAAGAGTAGTTTAGATAATATGATAGAAGCACAACAACATTCTTTATGGTGGGAAAATGCTCTATATGAATTAAGCAAAGATAATGATATCTATGTTAGAGATGTAGCAGGTAAGTTCTGGGCGGAAGTAGATTATATAGAGGATTATGAAAGAATACTAAAATTTAGAAATTATGACATGAAGTTTAATATAGATGTATGTAAGCATGAATCTTCAGCTGGAGATATAGTTTAAAATAATTATAAAAGGATTATAATATATATAAATAGAGTGGGTTTGAGTAGCGGCATCTTGAAAAAATCAATAAGTTTATATGTGACGAATATTTGAACTTGTTATTTTTTGAAGAAGCCTAATAAGCGTTAATAACTTTCTAACGAATATTTATACTAAATTCACTTTTATTTTGCATGCAGTTTGTGATATAATTATTAAAGTGTTAAAAGTAGGTAAAATTTGCACGGGGAATTAGGACAATGTCTGGGAGGTCAAAAGATGAAAAGAGTTTTAACCTATGGTACTTTTGATTTATTGCATAATGGTCATATTAATATATTAAGAAGAGCAAAAGATTTAGGTGATTATCTTATCGTAGCTGTGTCTACAGATGAGTTTAATGCAATTAAGGATAAAAAAGCATATTTTACATATGAAGAAAGAAAAGCTATGATTGAGTCCGTAAGATATGTAGACTTAGTTATACCGGAGCAAACTTGGGAACAAAAAGTTGATGATATAAAGAGGTACCATATAGATACAGTAGTTATGGGTGATGATTGGAAGGGTAAATTTGATTATTTAAAGGAATACTGTGAAGTTATATATTTACCAAGAACTGAAGGAATATCTACTACTCAAATAAAAGAAGATTTATCTGACTTTTTGGATTCGTAAGAATCTTAAATATGTAATAATTTAAAAACTATTTTTCAAAACAGTAATAAAGTTGTTTTGAAAAATAGTTTTTTTTTATTCTTTAGAAAATTATAGTCACCTGCCAAGTTTTTCTCACATTCATTTCGAAAAGGCAGATGCATAAAAAATGTGTACTTATAAAATATGTAAGTATAAAAATAGATGTACAGAATGTAAAATAAATAAACAAATTGAAAAATAAACAAGAGCAATATTGACAGTTAAAAAAAGGTAAATGTATAATTGTGGAATAATGATTAAAAAAATCTAGGAGAGAGATAAATGGAATCAAAAAATGTTGAAAATGAATTGATTAAGAAAGCTAAAGAGAATGATGAGAAAGCAAAGTTATTGATCATCGAGAAAATGACTCCATATATTAGAAAAGTAGCAAAGAGTTATTTTATTCACTGTTACACTGAAGAAGATTTAGTACAACTGGGTGTAGTGTCAGTGCTTAAAGCTATTGATAGCTATGATTTGAAACGATATACAAATTTTTTTGGCTATGCAGCTCTTGCTATAAAAAACAATTACGGATCTCTATTAAGAAAAGAATATAAGAAAAGTGAGGAACTTAGCTTAAATCGTACAGATGAAAATGGAATGGAAATCATTGAAACACTATTTAGTGATGAGACACTAGAAGATGAGTGTATACTAAAAACACAATTGATTGAATTGAGGGAAACATTAGGATTGTTAACAAAGGAAGAAAAAAACTTTATTATTTATATATATATGATGAAGCATGGGGGAATAAAAGCATATTCAGAAAAGTATGGAATAAAGTATTCATCTTGCATATCTATGAGAGATAGAATAATTAAAAAGTTAAAGAAGGGGATGAAGGAACTAGAATAGTATTAAAGTTCAACAATAAGATTACATGGAAAAATCAAGTTTATAGTAAATAGAGTAATTAAAAATGAGTGTGTCTTTACATGACACCTCTTTTTTATTTTATGTGAAAAAGAATTACTTGTACGACTTTAATTTCTAGAAGAAAGGATTTGTATAAGCTATAAGAAGTAAATGGATAAATGCAATGAGAAATTGATTTAAAAAAACAATTGACGAAAGTTTGAAATTAAAATATACTTTAACTGGATTAAAAAACTGAAATTAAAATCCGGCGCTTTAATGAGAAATGAAAAGAAAAATGTTGAAAACAGGTGAAAATGTAAAAATTATAAAAAGATAAATTAATAAAAAGTTGAGGTAAGGGGTACATTAAATCTATCACAACTTTTAAATATATAAGTAAATAGGAGAAAAAAATGAAAAACGTTTTTATTATTGGATCTAAAGGGATACCTGCAAATTATGGCGGCTATGAGACTTTTGTTCATAAGTTAACAGAAAAAAAGATTTCCAAGGAAATCAAATATCACGTTGCATGCATGGCAAATGATGATAAGGAATTTGAAGTTAATGGAGCTAGATGTTTTAACGTAAAGGTCACCAATATAGGTAATGCTAAAGCTATTTTATATGATATAAATTCTATAAAGTGTGTTTGCAAGTATATAGAGGAAAACAATATTAAAGATGCTATTTTGTATATCTTAGCGTGCAGAATAGGACCCTTTATGAAGCATTACAAGAAAAAACTTCAAAGGCTTGGAGTGACAGTGTACATAAATCCAGATGGGCATGAATGGATGAGAAGCAAGTGGAATGCAGCTATTAAAAAGTATTGGAAAGTAAGTGAAAAGCTTATGGTTAAGCATGCGGATTTAGTTATTTGTGATTCAGTTGGAATTCAAGATTATATTAAAAAAGAATACAGAGAGTTCAATCCAAAGACTACTTTTATAGCTTATGGTTCAGATGTTGAAGAGAAAAATGAAAAATTGAGTGCTGAAGCAATAAGATGGTATAATGAGAAATCAGTTAAAAAAGGAGAATATTATCTTATAGTTGGTAGATTTGTGCCTGAAAACAATTATGAAACTATGATAAGTGAATTTATGAGGTCAAACTCTGACAAGGATTTGATTATTATCACAAATGTGGAGAAAAATAAGTTTTATGATGATTTAGTTCTAAGAACAGCCTTTGATAAAGATTCAAGAATTAAGTTTGTTGGAACAGTTTATGATGAAAAACTTTTAAAAGAAATAAGAGATAATGCTTATGCATATATTCATGGCCATGAAGTTGGAGGAACAAACCCATCGTTACTGGAAGCGTTAGCGAGTACAAGAATTAATTTGCTTTTAGATGTAGTATTCAATAGGGAAGTAGGTAGAGATGGAGCTGTATATTTTACGAAGGAACCAGGAAATTTGGGAAAACTTATCAATGAAGTTGATATGTATGATATAGAATTAATAGATGCCTTGGAGAAAAAAGCAAAGGCACGTATTTTAAATCATTATTCTTGGAACTATATAGTTAAAGAATATGAAAAGCAATTTTTATAAAAAAACATGATTTTTGTAATACATATATAAATTAAAGATTTAAAGTTCTTATTGGAAAAATAAGTTAAATTATAGAGCTGAATAGTGTATATTATAAGCTAAGTTATAATGTTTTATAGCATAGAAACTTAAAATAATATGATAGGGGGAAAATTATGAAAATAGCAGTGGCAGGAACTGGATATGTGGGATTGGTAACAGGAGTTTGTTTATCAGAGCTGGGATTAAACGTTATATGTGTAGATATTGATGAAAAAAAAGTTCAAACTATGAAAAATGGAATTTCACCAATTTATGAGCCAGGGCTAGATGAGCTTATGGCAAAAAATTATAAATGTGGAAGGTTAAATTTTACTACTAATTATGTAGATGCATACAAGGATGCGGATATAGTTTTTATAGGAGTAGGTACACCAGAAAGAGAGGATGGTTCAGCTAACTTAGATTATGTTTTTACAGTATGTGAGCAGATATCAGAAAATGTTCAAAAGGATTGTCTAGTTGTAGTAAAATCAACAGTTCCTATTGGAACTAATGATAAAGTAGAAGAATTCCTTAAAGAAAGAGTAAAACATAATGTCAATATAGAAGTGGCTTCAAATCCAGAATTTCTTTCTCAAGGAACGGCTATTAAAGACACTCTTTATGCAAAAAGAATTGTAATAGGTGTTGAATCAAAAGATGCTGAGTATAAATTAAGAGAAGTTTACGAAAGATTCAATCAACCTATTGTAGTTACAAATAGAAGAAGCGCTGAAATGATTAAGTATGCTTCAAATGACTTTTTAGCCTTGAAAATTTCTTTTATTAATGAAATAGCTAATTTCTGCGAGATAGTTGGAGCGGATATAGAAGATGTAACAAAAGGAATGAGCTATGATGCAAGAATAGGAGATAAATTCTTACAGGCAGGTTTAGGATATGGTGGTTCATGTTTTCCTAAGGATACAAAGGCATTACACTGGCTAGCTAATGATAATGGATATGAGATTAAGACAATAAAGGCCACTATTGAAGTAAATGAGAACCAAAAATATAAATTGTTCAGAAAATCTAAGGAGAGATTTGGAAGCCTAAAAGGAAAGAAAGTTGCAGTATTAGGTCTTACTTTTAAACCAGGTACAGATGATTTAAGAGAAGCACCTTCAATACCTAATATAAGAAGATTATTAGAAGAAAAGGCTGAAATTGTGGTTTATGATCCTGTTGGGGAAGATAATTTCAAGAAGTTGTTTCCTAATGAAGTTTCATATGTAAATACTCCGAAAGAAGCTTTAAAAGATGCAGATTTAGTGTTTATATTCACAGAATGGGAAGAAATCAAACAAATTAGCCTAGCTACATATAAAGAACTAATGAAGACACCAGTTATTTTTGATGGAAGAAATTGTTACAAAGTACAAGATGCTGCTGAAAGTGGAATTGATTATTATTCAATTGGAAGAAAAGAAGTGGTGCAAAATAAGATGAATTAAGAGAAGGGATAGACGTTATGAAAGTATGTATTGATGCACATGTGCTAGGAGACAGATCTGGAGGAAATGAAACTTATTATAGAAATATAATAGATAACATTTATAAGAATCTAGGGGATACTGATGAGTTATTTATTTTGCTTGATAGTGAAGAGGAAAAGAAAAGAATAGATGCAAAGAATATAAAAAACGTAAAGACGATCATGTTCAAGTATAAAAATCCAATAAAGAGATATGGATATGAAATGGCGAAAATAGTTAAATCTTATAGTATAGATGTTTTACATACTCAATATTATTCACCAATAATCAAAAATTGTAAGCTAGTAGTTACAATTCATGATGTATCTTTTATACATTATCCGGAATGTTTTAATACAATGGAGTTAATCAGAAATAGGTTATGGATACGTAATGCGGCTAAAAGAGCTGATAGTATTCTAACTGTTTCTGAATATTCTAAGCAAGATATTGTTAAGCAATTTGGCGTGAATGACAATAAGGTGCATGTTACATATCTTGCTCCATCAGGTATATTTAGAGAGTTAGAAGATAAAGATGTAGAGCAGGCAAAAGAAAAATTTAAAATTGACGCTCCTTATATTTTAGCAGTTGGTAATTTGCAACCACGTAAGAACTTAGTTACATTAATTAATTCTTATGTAAAGATAAAAAGTAGTGATATAAATTTTAAGCACAAATTGGTCATTGTTGGGAAAAAAGCTTGGAAATATGATGCTATTTTTTCAACTTTAAATAGTCATAATTTATCTGATGATATTATATTAACAGATTATGTATCTGAGGAAGATTTAGTAAGACTATATAATGGTGCAGATGTATTTATATATCCATCAATTTTTGAAGGATTTGGTTTACCTGTAATAGAAGCAATGGCATGCGGAACTCCTGTAATAACTTCTAATACCACATCATTGCCAGAAGTTGTAGATGATGCAGCAATTTTAATTGATCCATATAACCAAGAAGAAATTGTAAGCAAGATTGAAGCTTTGTGTATGGATAATCAACTAAAAAATGAGCTTAGAGGAAAGGGCTTAAAAAGGGCAAAACTTTTCTCGTGGGAAACTACAGCTAAAAAAGTTATGGATGTTTATAAATTTACAATGCAAAAATAACATAATTATATTTTAAATTGAAAGGAATGAAGAATTATGTTATGTGAAGATTTGGATTTGAGTATAATAATACCTGCATATAATGTGGAAATTTACATAAGACAGTGCTTAGATAGTGTGCTTAGACAATCAATAGAAAATTATGAAATAATTCTTGTAAATGATGGATCAACAGATACAACACAAAAAATTTGTGAAGAATATACTAGCAAATATAGTTGTATTAAGTTAATAAATCAAGAAAATAAAGGGTTAGGTGCAGCTAGGAATACAGGGCTTAAGCATGCAAATGGCAAATACATTGGATTTGTTGATAGTGATGATTTTATAAAAGAAAATATGTTTTCTGCTATGCTTAATTTAGCGAAAAAAAAAGATTTAGATTTAGTTATATGTGATGTTGAGTTATTTTTTGAAGATACAAATATAAGAAAAACTATAGAAAATGATTTGAAAGCAGATTTTGTTTACCATACAAAAAATACTTTAGAAAGTTTTTTTACCTATAATGTTAAGGGGTTTGCTTGGAATAAAATATACAAAAGATATCTATTTGATGGAATAAGATATGAAGAAGGAAAATATTATGAAGATATTTATCCTATGTTTAGCATATTAACGAAAGTAAAAACTATGGAAGTAATAAAAGAACCACTATACTTATATAGACAACGAAAAAATAATATAACAAGTGGGTGTACATTAAAACATGTACAAGATTTTAATATTGCAATAGAAAAAGTAAATAGAGAATATAAAAATGAAGAAAATTTTAATGAGGAATTATTAAGCTGTTTCAATATATTATATTCAAGTACAAGTTTTGACTTATATATTAGATACAAAAAATTTAAGACAGTAGATATTTATCAGGATTATAGCGAAGTATATTATAATGTTCCTAAATATACATTCAGGGAAGTTATATGCAATAAATATGCAGATGGTAGATATAAGATAAATTATTTGTTGTGGAAAATTAGGTTATTACCAATACTAAAGAAATTAAGATATAAGCTTAAATAGAATCTAAAATAAAGAAGTTGAAGGGTTGAATAATATGAGTAGTTTGGCAATTAGTGTAATTGTACCAGTATATAATGTTGAAAAGTATTTAGATGAGATGTTGGCATCTATATATAAGCAAACTTTTGAAGACTTTAATATAATAATAGTTAATGATGGGTCTACAGATAACTCCGAAGGAATAATAAAAAAATACGTAGATCTGTATAAAGATAAAACTATCTACATTAAGCAAGAAAATGCAGGGGTATCAGTAGCTAGAAATACTGCAATACCTTTTATAAAAGGTAAATATACTTTATTTTTAGATCCAGATGATTATATACGAGAAGATATGTTTCAAAAAATGTATGACAGAGCTGAAAGAGCATCGGCTGATATTGTGATGTGTGGATATGAAAAGGTATATGATTATGAGAACAATGATAGTAATAGACAATTTGTGCATGATGTAGAAGAACAAAAACAATATTGTAGTTATGAAGTTATGAATAGGATGTTAGATTTGGAAGTTAAGGGATACTTGTGGAATAAGCTATTCATTACTGAGAACGTAATGAAATATAAAATGCATTTTGCAGAAGGTCGGCTTATACAAGACTGGGCTCCAGTTTTTGAACAGGTAAGTGTTGCTAATAAAATTGTTTTTATAAATGAACCATTATATTTTTATAGGCAGAGGCAAAATTCAAATTTGCATAGAAAAAATATAAAACAAATAGAAGATTTTAATGTTGCAGTAAAAACAATAATTAATTATATAGTTGAAAATAATATAGAAGTAGCTGAAAGTAAATTCTATAGTTTTATTGCAGATTCACAAACTTCTCAAATTCATGATTATGTTAACTTGGGTAGAAAGTGTAATGAAGAGATATATAAGAAATGTGAAATAAAAGCTTTGAAATTATGGAATATAATTTTTAAAATAAAAACAAATAAAAGAGCAAAAATAAAATTGATACTTTTTAAATTAAGATTATTACATAAGGCTTTTTGAAATCATAAATGTAGTGATGGGAGTGTATGGTAGATATTTTATTGACAATATCTACATTTTTTATGATTATAAATATATAAATGAAGTAAAAAAAATTCGGTATAAAACCTAATTAAAATAAATAGGGGAATAATGATATGAAAATTTGTTTTATAACAAGTACTGTTTTTAATCTGGGTGGCGTTCAGAGAGTAGCGTCAGTAATAGCTAGCAAATTAAGTGAAGAACATGATGTAAGTATAGTATGTCTGTCAGATGAATTTCCCGTAGATCGAGCAATTTATAATTTAGATAAGAGAGTAAAAGTTGAAATTAAAACAACTCTGCTCTCAAAAAAGTCTTTTACGAGACTCATAGGTAGGATAGGTAGGGAAATAAATAATAAAACAAATTTACTTAATAAAAAAGATATGGTATCATTGACAGTAAACTTCTATTATCCTAAACAGATTCAAAATAGGTTTATTGATTATATTAATTCAAGAGAGTTTGATATTGTTGTAGGTGTTGAAGGAGTATACAGTATATTACTTGGCGTGATTTCTGATAAACTAAAGGCAAAAACTATAGGATGGCAACATAATTCTTATGATGCATATCTAAAAAATCCGTTTAGATATTATTGGCATCAAGATGAAATATTTAATAAATATATACCAAAGTTAGATAAGTATATAGTATTAAATGAATATGATAAAGAAATGTTTAAGAAAAATAATAATATTGATTGTCATGTTATAAGCAATCCAAGAAGTTTTGATAGTGATATTAAATCTGATGTTAAATCTAATAACTTTTTTGCAGCAGGAAGATTTGAATATCAAAAAGGTTTTGATTTGCTTATAGAGGCTTTTCAAATTTTTTCAACAAAGAATAGCGAATGGAACCTAACCATAGTTGGTGAGGGAAAAGAAAAAGATACCATAAACAATTTGATAATGAAGTATAACTTAAATGACAGAATAAAAATAGAGCCATTTACTAAAAATATAAAAAAGTATTTTCTTAATTCTTCTGCATTACTTTTATCTTCAAGATGGGAGGGAATGCCAATGATTGTATTAGAAGCTTTGGAGATGGGGGTACCTACAATTGCTTATGATATTACAGCTGTGAAACCATTAATAACTGATGGTCAACAAGGATTAATAGTAGAAAAATATGACGTGAGTTTTTATGCTAATGCTATGCTTAGCATAGCTAATAACTATGAATTAAGAAGAGAAATGGGGCTAAAATCAAGTGCAAAGTCTGAAGAGTTTAGCATAGAAAACATAAAAAATAATTGGAATAAAATAATTAATGAGTTATTTTAATTAAATATTATAGGAGAAAGCTATGAAAATAAAAGTTTTATTTATAATGAGTGCTATATTCTTTATATTTCTTATTCTTAATAAGTTTTATGCCGGCAAGCACAGAAAAGAAAAGAATATAATAGCTCTTTTAGTGATTACATGTGCTAATTTAGGTATTAGTATGAATTATACTACACATCTTATGAAACTAAAGCAAGAACTTTATGTACCATTAATTGTAGTAGTATTGTTAATAGTGATTTTAACCAACATTAATATTAACAATATTAAAACTAATTTGAATGATTTTAAGTTTCGCTTAGATGATTATTTTATACTATTTATATTAATTTGTAATTTAGCGTCTTTAGGGTTGGGTTATATAAGAAATGGTGTTAAATTTTTCAATATAATAGTAGTATACATTTGTGCAATTTTGATTTCAATCGCATTTAAGTTTTTAAAGGGATATGATTATAGAAAAATAACTGATTTTTTTAGCTATATAGCAATTGTAAATGGAATTTTAGGGATTGCTCAATATATAACTGGAAAAAAACTGCTTATAGGTGAATTTACAGAAACTATTTACTACAAACAAGAGGGATCGTATATAAAAAGAATAGTTGGTTTTGTAGGTACTAACAATGCAGCAGGTAATTTTGGAATGATTCTATTTGCAATAGTGTTATTCAATTTATTAAGAACTAAAGATAAAAAACATTTTATCGCGTTAATTTTTACATCTATATTTTCAATACTAACATTAACGAGAATAGGTTATGTTGCAATATTAATCGTAATACTTACTTACTTAGTGATTTTTAGGGATGAGGTTATTAAGCAGGTCAAGAAATATAAGATAATAGTAGGTGCTATTGGATTCATAGCTGTAGTTGCGGGATTATTTTTTGGAAGCCGTATTTACAATGTTCTTTTCCTACAAAGAGGAAATACACAAGATTCAAGATTTAATCAATATTATGTTGTTTACGATAAAATAATACGACATAATCCATTTTGGTACGGAATAGGAGCAGGTCAATATCAATATTTTGACTATTATTATATAAAAAAATGGGATATAGACATACATTCACAATATGTAAATCTTGTTGTAGAGAATGGATGGGTAATCGCTTTTGTGTTCTTATGCTTTAACTTATCTATTTTATTTGGGGCATTAAAAACATGTGAATCTAAATTGGAGAAATCACTTGTTATTGGTATTTTTATGGCCAACTTAGTTTGCTGTAATTTCAATCCAAATCAAGATTATTTTATAAACAATATTTTGTATTTTATAGTGATGTATTTATTTGTGTATAAAGCTAAGATAAAACATGATTCTTATAAAAGGAAGCATAAAATATAACAATATGTAATGTTGCTATTTAGGTTTGGGATATGTACATAATGGTGTTAAGTTTTTAGAAATAATCTTAGTATATGCATATGTATTTTTGGTTTGAATTTTATTTCATTTACTGAAAGTATATGATTATAGAAAGTAACTAATGCTGTTAGTTATATAGCTATTAATGGAATTTTAGGAATTACTCAATATATAACAGGTACAGAATTACTTAAGTAGAAGCATATTTAAATGGACAATCTATAAATATAGTAAGTGGAATATTATCAGATATATTTATAAAAAGTATGACTTCAATTGAAAGTAGATATAATGAAATTAAAATAATTGGTTATGAACATACTAAGTGGAAGGGACTGTTTCAAAGTTAATATGATTTAAAATAGTTTCAAACAGTACTAATTTTAAACAGTATATAGTGGAAGAAGATATTGAGTTATATATAATAGAGGTGATAATTATGGATGATAAATCCAAATTGAAAAGAGGAATACTTGTAACCTTTGTGGCGAAATATAGTAATGTATTTGCACAATTAATAATTAATTCAGTATTGGCTAGATTATTAATGCCGCAAGAATTTGGAATAATAGCAGTTATAACAGTGTTTATAGCATTTTTCAATATGCTAGGGGATATGGGGGTTGGACCCGCTATAATACAAAATAAATCATTAAAAAAAAAGGATATATCAGATATATTTAAATTTACAGTAGTTGCAGCAATAGTAATTGCAGTTGGATTTGCTTTATTCTCCTTTTTTATTGCGTATTTTTACGAAAATAAAATTTATATAAAGCTTGGATTTTTGTTATCAATTTCTGTTTTCTTTTCTATATGTAATATAGTACCTAATGCATTAATATATAAAAGGCAGAACTTTAGGTTGGCAGGATCAATAAATATAATAGTTAATGTATTTATTGGGATCATTACCATTACTCTTGCATTCAATGGATGGTCATATTATTCATTGGTAATGGATTCGATATTAAAAAGTTTATTTATATTTATTTTAACCTTTAAATTTTCTAGAATAAAAATAAAAAAAGGATATTCACCCGAATCAATTAAAAAGATAAAACAATACTCAAGTTATCAATTTTTATTTAATTTCATCAATTATTTTTCTAGAAACTTAGATAATATATTAGTCGGAAAGTTTTTAGGCTCATCTACATTAGGATACTATGATAAGGCATATAAGTTAATGTTGTATCCAGTACAAAATTTAACTAATGTTATAACACCAGTGTTACATCCCGTATTATCCGAATATCAAGATCAGATTGAAGTTATCTATGAATCGTATATAAAAGTTGTTAAAATTCTTGCTTATATAGGTGTTTTTGTTTCTGCTTATTGTTTCTTTTCCTCAAGAGAAATAATACGGATAATGTATGGCAGTAATTGGGATGCATCTATACCAATTTTTAGAATACTATCAATGACTATAATAATTCAGATGATTTTATCAAGTATTGGATCGATTTTTCAAGCAACAGGATATGTTAATAAGTTATTTTCCACAGGAGTTGTATCAGCATGTTTTACAATAACAGCAATAGTAACTGGAGTTGTAACTAGGAATATAGAAATATTGGGATATGGTCTAGTAGTGGCTTTTGTATTGAATTTTATTCAATGTTTTTATGTTTTAATTACACAAGTATTCCATAAAAACTTTGGAAGTTTTCTATTTGGACTTAGAAATATATTTATAATAGGCATTATTATGGTTATAGGATATTTATTAATGTCAAGAGTTTATATTAGCAATGTTTTATTAAGTGCCATAGCAAAATTTATAATAGGTACAATAACTTATTTAATTGGGTTGATTATAACAAAAGAATATAAACTATTTAAAAATATTATTAAAAAGTAAAATGAATGTCTTACATCAAATAGGATATTTGTTGTCATAAGGTTTCCATAATCATAACAATTATAAGAATGATTATGGAAACCTTATTTTATTATAAATAAGACATAATAAAAATAAACAATTTTAGACAAAAAAAGCAGGACAACAAAAAGAAATAGTATTATTTTTACGAAAAATAATGTAAAATTAAATTATACATTAAAAGTGTGTAATTTATGTTATGTACATTGAGGAGGGGGAAGGATGAACAAAAAAAGTGTGAGGTTAGTTGCTATTGTAGTTGCATTTGCATTAGTTGCAAATATTGCATTGCCATTGCAATTAATATCAGTATTTGCATTGGACAATTCAACTATATTTAAAAATAACAGTTTTGAATATGGTACTACTAATTGGACAGTTTGGAAAGGGACAAGTAACTTAAATGTAGATGCAGATGCAGCGAAATATAAGTCGGGCAGAAAATCTTTGAGAGTGTATAGCAATTCTTCTAGTGTTGCAAGAGGCTCAGTATCTCAAATTATATCTGTAAGTGGTATGTTAGGAAAGACTTTGCAATTAAGTCAATGGGTACAAAGTGCAGGGTTTTCAGGCAGTTTTCAGATAAGAATCAGATTTTTAGATGCCAAATATCAAAGTGTATCAGAAACAGACATTAAAGAAATGTATATAAGTGCTAATAGTAATTGGCAGCAAAAGAAGTATTTAATAAACATACCTAATAATGTTGCTGTTCAAAAGGTTAGCGTAGAATATATTTATAACAATAGTAAGGGATCTGTCTGGTTAGATGATGTAAGCTATAGTGTTGTGCCTACAGTAAATGCAAATAGTATAATAAAAAATGGTGGTTTTGAAGAAGATTATAGTTATTTCGCTGTTTGGAAAGAGCAACAGAATTTTAGTGCTGATATAGATAGCAGTGTTAAAAGATCAGGAAATAGTTCTCTTAAGTTGTATAGCAATAATGGGCAGACTGCAAGGGGGATAGTTTCTCAGAATATAGCTGCTAAAAGTGTTTTAGGAAAGACTTTACAGTTAAGTCAATGGGTACAAAGTGCAGGGTTTACAGGTGGTCTTCAAATAAGAGTAAAATTTTTGGATGTAAATTCACAGAGTGTAGCTGAAGCAGATATGAAGGATATGTATATACCTTATAATAGCAGTTGGCAACAAAAGAAATATTCTATAGATGTACCTAATAATTCTAAGATTCAAAAAGTTAGTATAGAATATATCTATAATTACAGCTGTGGAAAAGTGTGGATAGATGATATTGGATATGCTATTACGTCAACAGTAAAAACAGCAAATTTGATAAAGAATGGTAACTTTGAAGAAGATTATAGTTATTTTACTGTTTGGAAAGCACAAAGTAATCTTAGTGCTCAAATAGACAATACAGTGAAGAAGACAGGATACAATTCTCTTAAGATTTATAATAATAATGGTCAAAATGCAAGAGGCATAATTTCTCAAAAAGTTAATATTCCAAGCAACCTTAATGGTAAAGTTTTAAAGGTTCAGCAATGGATAAAAACAAGCCAGCTTTCAGGTGATGGAATTAAAGTTAGAATAGGGTATTATGGAAGTGGTACAACAGAAATAAGTGCTAAAGAAACTTATATTTTAGGGGTTTCAAAAAACCAAGATTGGAGACAAGTTCAGTATAACGTATTTATACCTAACAATAGTAATCTTAAAGCAATTACGTTAGAATATATTTTTGATAATTGCAAAGGAACTATGTGGTTAGATGACTTAAATGCAGTTGAAAATACAGCAGAAAGTAATAAAAATATAATTCAAAATGGGGGATTTGAATCAAATCTTCAAAATGTAGTTAATGCATGGACTACTTGGAATGATGTACAATATTCAGTGGAAACGCTAGATAAGTTTGAAGGCAGTAGTTCACTAAAAGTTTCATCAACAGTAGCCAATAAAGAAGCTAGAGTAACACAATACATTCCAATTACAAGTGATATATTGGGCAAAAATTTGAAGTTATCTGAATGGATTAAAACTGCAAAGGCTAATAATATATATGTAAACATCTATTATTGTGATGCAAAAAATGTTGATGTTGCTCAACCTTCAAAATTCAGTTATAATCTATCAGCAAATAATGCTTGGAACAAGTATGTTCAGAATGTGAAAGTACCTAATAATAGTAATATTAAGGCATTAGGGATAGAATATAAAATTAAAAATATTACAGATAAAGTCTTACTTGATGATGTGAGGCTTGAGCCTTATGTAGCAATAAGTAATATAACACCAGTATTACCTATAGTTGAATTGCAAAAAGGTGAAAGTAAAAATATAAGTTTTAATATCGCTCCAACTTACGCTACTCATAAGAATTTAAACTTATCATCAGATAATGCTTATATTGCAACAGCTAATTCTCAAGGGAAAATTACAGGTATAAATAATGGGACAACTAAAGTAAAGGTAATTCAGCAATATGAAGGATTAACCTTTGAGATACCTGTAATTGTGGGAGGAAGTAACATTATAAATGTGAATAAGATAAATAATCTTTCTGCAGTTTCAGGTCAGTGCATAAGTGGAAAAGTTACTGTGAATTCAGCAGATAGAAATTTAACTTATAGTATGATTGCAGATAGCCAAAATGGTTATGTTGATTTAAGTAAAGATGGAAGTTTTAAATATTATGCAAGTTCTGATTTTGTGGGAAAAGACTCTTTTGCCATAAAAATTCAAGATACTCATGGTAATTTTACTGCAGCACAATTTACTGTTAATATATCGGCTAAAAGTTTAAACTTAGCAAAAGAAGAGTTTGTAGTAAGTACATCAGAAAATCAAAAAGTTAATGGTGTAGTAGCAGTAAACTATTCAGGAACATCAAAATATCAAATAGATACAAATTCTTCAAATGGAGTGTTTACAATTAATAGTAATGGTTCGTATTCATATCAACCTAACTATGGATTTTTTGGATATGATAATGTAAAAGTCAAGGTTACAACAGATAATAATCAAACAGGTACTATAAACGGAACTATATATGTTGCGCCTAAAGCTTCAACTTTAAAGAATAAATTGAATTCTCAGCATCCAAGAATATTAGTAAATCAAGATAGATTTAATAATATAAAAACATTGATTTCTACAGATTATGATGCAAAACGTTGGTTTGCATCACTAAAGAAAAAGATTGATCCAATTTTAAGTGCACCAGTTGTAAGTTATAGTAAGCCTGATGGTGTGAGATTAGTGACTACATCAAAAGATTATATAGAGGGCTTGTGTTTTATGTATAAGGTAACTGGAGATGTTAAATATGCAGATAGAGCTTGGAAAGAAATTAATAACATTTGCAACTATCCTAGTTGGAATGAAGCGCATTTCTTAGATACTTCAAGTATGGCAGTAGCTGCAGCTATAGGATATGATTGGTTGTATAGTTATTTAAATGATTCTCAAAAAGCTATTATAGAAAATGCCATAAAGGATAAGGCTTTAAAGAAATATGCTTTAAACACGTGGCTAGACAGTTCAGAAAGTAACTGGAGTATTATATGTAATTCGGGAATGATTTTTTCAAGTTTAGCAATAGCTAACGGAACTAACAGCGACATTACACTTGGAACTGTTGAAAATGCATTAAAATCTATGCAAACATCTTTGAAAAATTATTATAAGGATGGAAGTACTTTTGAGGGTGCTGGTTATTGGGAATATGCAACTGAATATTTAATGTATGCAGATTCAAGCTTAGAAAATGCAGTTAATATGAAAAATTCATTTAGTTCCATTTTAAATTTCAAAAGTATAGCTGAGTTCCCAATGAATATAACTGGGACTAATGGAAGTTATAATTATGCAGATACATTAGAAAGTGTTATACCTAGTTATTTTAATTTATGGATTGCTAAAAAGTTGAATCAATCAAATCTTACTCAATATGCAAAACTATGTGATGGAAGAGCGAATGCAATTAATATTTTCAATTTATTGTGGTATGATCCTCAGTTATATAATCAAGGGTATAATACTGCATTAGATAAATATTTCGATGAAAATCAAGTAGTAACTATGAGATCTAGTTTTGATAAGGATTATGCTAATTTTATAGGAGTTAAGGGTGGTACTACTGGAGTTGACCATAGTGATTTAGATGTAGGTAATTTTGTATATGATGCCTTAGGAGTAAGATGGGCTGTGGATTTAGGAAGAGACAATTATAACTTACAAGGATATTTCAACGATGATTCTATAGGTGAAAGATGGAATTATTATAGAAAAAGAGCAGAGGGTCATAATACTTTAGTTATAGGTGATTCATCTGGCGCAGATCAAGTGGTAGGAAGTACATCTAGTATAATTACAAATGCGTTGAATAGCACAGACCCATATGTGGTTCTAGACATGACACCAGCTTATGCTAATAAAGCAGCTAAGGTAAATAGAAAAATACAACTTATTAATGCCAGAAAAGAAGTAGTAATAGAAGATGATTTTGTTCTTAAAAAGCTTGAAAAGGTAAGTTGGCAGATGCATACCAATGCTAGTATTACTATTTCAAGTGATGGACAATCTGCAATTTTAGTTCAAGATGGTAAGAGTTTAAAGATGACACTTTTAAGTGGATGTGGTGGAAAGTTTGAAGTTAAAAATGCTACACCTTCATCTACATCTCCTAATCCATCAGGTCAAAATCAAAATGTTGGAGTGAAGAAACTTGTAGTTACTACCAGTGTTAAGAGTGGGAAAATCAAAATACAAATGACTCCGATGGGAGATGTAAATTCAATGAAACCTATTGTAAGCAATGGTAGCTTTGAAGATAATCTTAAAGATTGGATAGTTTGGAATGCTACAGGAAATTTAAATGTAGCTGTGGATTCTACAAGTTCTAAAGATAAAAAGAATTCAGTTAAAATTTCTAATTCCAATAGTACTGTAGCGAGAGGAACATTGAGCCAACAAGTAAATGTAGTAAAATATGCAGGAAAGACATTAAAATTAAGTCAATGGGTAAAGAGCAGTGATTTAGTTGGAGATTTAAATTTAAGATTAACAATTGCAGATTTTAATTGGAATCAGATAGGCAGTAAAACAATCACAAAAATAAATATATCAGGAACTGAAGAATGGAAGTTGATAGAGTATACGATAAATATACCTAAAAATTGTACTTACCTAGGTTTTGAGTATTTATATGATAATGCTACAGGAACAGTATGGATGGATAATGTTCAGTTAAGTGTCCAGTAGAGCAGAATTTCAGAGTGACTTATAATATAACAGAATAGAAAAATAGAGAAATAGAGCATTATTTTTTATGTTCTGTTTCTCTATTTTAAAATATTCTAATAAATTTCTTTATTAGGTACAGAATAAAAGAAGAATATCTGTAGTATTTTAATCTTGAATAAATTGTAATTAAATTATCTAAAAAACTATTTTTGTATATAGTATAATAATCTAAATAAAATAAACTTAATTTTAGGAGATATATAACTATGAAAATTATTGTTACAGGAGCTAGAGGGCAGTTAGGAAGTCAGATAGTAGAAGACATAAATAAAGGATATTCTGAAATTGGTGAATTACCAGAAGTAATTAAAAATGCTGAAGTATTAGGGATTGATGTAGAGGAGTTAGATATATCAGACCTAAACAAGGTAAAAGAGTTTATATCAATTCAGAGACCGGATGTAGTAATAAATCCAGCTGCATATACTAATGTGGATGGGTGTGAAAGCAATGAGCAACTAGCTTATCAAATAAATGCATTAGGAGCTAGAAATTTAGCCATAGCATGTGAAGGTATAGGCGCTAAGCTTTTACATATTTCCACAGATTATGTTTTTTCAGGGGAAGGAAATGTTCCATTAAAAGAATATGAGTTGCCAGCACCTCAAAGTGTTTATGGAAAAACTAAGCTTGCGGGAGAAGAATTTGTAAGAGAGTTTTGTTCAAAATATTATATTGTCAGAACATCATGGCTTTACGGATATAATGGTAAGAACTTTGTATACACAATAATGAAGGCTGCGCAAGAAAGAGGAGTGCTTAAAGTAGTAAATGACCAAAAGGGGAATCCTACTAACGCTGAAGATTTAATTCATCATTTGTTAAAAATAATACTCACTGATGAATATGGGATATATCATTGTACAGGAGAGGGTGAATGCAGTTGGTATGATTTTGCTTCGAAGATTGTAGAATATGGGAATATAGAGTGTATAGTAAATCCATGTACTTCAGATGAATTTCCAAGCCCAACTAAGAGGCCAACTTACTCATCTCTAGACAATATGATGCTTAGAGTTACTGTAGGAAATGAAGTAAGAGAATGGCAAAAAGCGCTAAAAGAGTTCATAAAAAGACAAAATAGAACATATTAATAACAAATTATAACAGTTTTTCGTAGACAAAATAAATTTATGCAATTATAATAAAAAATGAATCAAGTATGAACTTTTATGATAAATTATTAAGTTACAGTGTTGAGAAAAAGAGGTGAGTATATGAAAGCACTAAATAGAGGAATAAAAAGAATAGTTGACATAGTACTTTCTATAATCGGACTTGTGTTTACAGTACCTACTATACTTGTGGTAGCCATTCTTATAAAGCTAGAGGATGGCGGAAATGTCTTTTTTGCACAAACAAGGATTGGTCTTAATGGGAAAAGGTTTAAAATGTTCAAAATAAGATCTATGCGACCAGATGCAGAACAGATTAAAGAACAATTATTAAAACATAACGAGATGTCTGGACCGATGTTTAAGATTAAAAATGATCCTAGAATGACAAGAATTGGTGTTTTTATAAGAAAAACTTCTATAGATGAACTTCCACAATTATTTAATGTATTGAAAGGGGATATGAGTCTAGTTGGACCTAGACCAAGTTTACCTCAGGAAGTTGAACAATTTGAGCCTTGGATGTTGGAACGTTTACAAGTCAAGCCTGGTCTTACTTGTTTTTGGCAAGTTAGTGGGAGAAATCACATAGACTTTGAAGATTGGATGAGGCTTGATGTTAAATATGTAAAAGAGCAAAGTTTATGGCTAGATTTAAAACTGATTTTCAAGACTGTTTTTGTTTTATTTGGAGATGAACATGCAAGCTAGATTTTAGGAGGAATGGATGAATGTTATGTGCATTAATTATGGCTGGTGGTAAGGGAACTAGGTTTTGGCCCATTTCAACAGAAGATAAACCTAAGCAATTTTTAAACTTAATTAGTGAAAAGACAATGATACAAATGACTATAGATAGAATAAAGCCTATGATACCTATAGAAAGAATTTTTGTTTGTACTTCTCAGCAATATGTAGATTTATTATCAGAACAAATACCAGATTTACCAATAAGGAATATAATAATTGAACCAGAAGGTAGAAATACAGCACCATGTATAGCTTTATCTGCTTTGGTTATAAATAGATATTACAAGAATGCCAATATGATAGTTTTACCTTCAGATCATTTAATAAGAGATGAAGAGGAATTTAGAAAAATTCTAACTACAGGCAATAAATTTGTTGATATGAATCCTAAATCGATAGTAACTTTAGGAATGAAACCTTCTAGACCAGAAATAGGGTATGGTTATATTAAGTATACTGATGATAAACAAGTGGTAGATAATAGAAAAATAATAAAAGTAGAAAGTTTTGTAGAAAAACCTAGTTTAGAAAAAGCAAAACAATATTTGCAAGAAAGCAAATATTTATGGAATGGCGGCATGTTTCTTTGGAACACAAATGAAATTATAGATGAAATCAAAAAGTTTGAAGAGGATACATATGAAGCGTTACAGCATATAAGAGATATTAGTGAAGAAAAGCTTCAAGAAGAAATTAATAATAATTATAATAAAACTAGAGCTATTTCTGTTGATTATGCCATCCTTGAAAAATCAGATAACATATTTGTTATAGAGAGTGAATTTGGATGGGATGATATTGGTAGTTGGGAAGCGATAGAAAGGTATAGAGAAAAGGATACTAATAATAATATTTATATAGGGAATATAAAAGCAAATAATACAAAGAATAATATAATAGCAAGTTCTTCTAATAAGGTAATCATAAGTGATTTAAGTGATATATATTTAGTGGAAAATGATGGGTATATAATTATAGGGAAGAAAGAAAATATTAGTGAAGTAAGAAATTATAATATGAGTTAGTGTAAAATAATACGTTTTGTAAATTAGCCTAATTTAGGAGGAGTAAGAATGAAAGGTATAGTATTAGCAGGTGGTTCTGGTACTAGATTATATCCAGTAACTAAAGCTATGTCTAAGCAAATGGTTCCGATATATGACAAACCTATGATATATTATCCTATGTCTGTGTTAATGCTAGCTGGCATAAGAGATATATTAATAATATCCACTCAAAGAGATATAGTTCATTTTGAAGAGTTATTTAAAGATGGACGTGACTTAGGACTTAATATATCATATAAGGTTCAGGAACGGCCTAATGGACTTGCAGAAGCATTTATTATTGGTGAGGAGTTCATTGGAAATGATAATGTTGCTATGATCTTAGGAGATAACATTTTTTATGGGCAAAGTTTTTCTGCTCATTTAAAGCAAGCAGCAAAATTAGACAAAGGAGCTATTATATTTGGATATTATGTTAAAAATCCAAAAGCTTTTGGAGTTGTAGAATTTGACGAGTGTGGAAATGTAATATCTTTAGAAGAAAAACCAGAAAAACCAAAATCAAAGTATGCAGTTCCAGGTCTTTATTTTTATGATAATTCAGTGGTTGAAAAAGCAAAAGCTTTAAAACCATCTGAAAGGGGAGAATTAGAAGTAACTGATTTAAGTAAAATGTATATGGAAGAAGGGGAATTAAAGGTTAATCTTTTAGGAAGAGGTATGGCGTGGCTTGATACAGGAACACATGCATCTATGCTTCAAGCGTCTAACTTTGTTGAAGCAGTACAAAATACACAAGGTACATACATTGCTTGCTTAGAGGAAATAGCTTACAGGCAGAAATGGATAGATAAAGAAAAGGTAAGAGAATTAGCAGGTCCTTTAATGAAAACAAATTATGGAAAGTATCTTATTGATATAATTGAAGAAATATAAAATCTAATCTATATTTAGTAAAACATAAAGTATATTTAATTAGTAAAAAATAAAATTAAGTTTTAGAATATAAATAAGGTGGCTAAGATGAGTAAATTTAAATTTGTAGATACAGGAATAAAAGATTTATATATAATAGAACCTAATGTATTTGGTGATAACAGAGGGTATTTCATGGAAACTTATAATAAGCAAGATTTTCTACAGGCTGGGTTAACCATGGAGTTTGTACAAGATAATGAATCAAAGTCTTCAAAAGGGGTGTTAAGAGGATTACATTTTCAAACACAACATACTCAAGGGAAGCTTGTAAGAGTGACAAGCGGTGAAGTCTTCGATGTAGCTGTAGATTTAAGAAAAGGTTCTCCAACTTATGGGCAGTGGAAGGGCGTTTTGTTAACTGAAGAAAATAAAAAGCAATTTTATGTACCAGAAGGTTTTGCACATGGATTTTTAGTGGTATCAGATGAAGCAGTTTTTAACTATAAGTGTACAGATTTCTATGCACCTGAATTTGAAGGTGGTGTTATGTGGAATGATCCTGATATAGGTGTGGAGTGGCCGCTAGAAGGTATAAATGATATAATTTTATCAGATAAAGATGAAAAACATAAAAGTTTTAAAGAATTAGATTTGCCGTTTAAATATTAAGGAGAGATAATATTATGAAAACATATTTAGTTACAGGTGGAGCTGGATTTATAGGATCAAATTTCATTCTATATATGCTAAATAAATATGAACAGATAAAAATAATTAATTTAGACAAGTTGACTTATGCAGGAAATTTAGAAAATCTCAAGTCTATTGAAAATGATGAAAGATACATATTTATTCAGGGAGATATTTGCGATAATCAGTTAGTTTCAAATCTTTTTGAAAAGTATAAAATTGATTATGTAGCTCATTTTGCAGCAGAATCACATGTGGATAGAAGTATATTGGATCCAGGTATATTTGCCAAAACGAATGTTCTTGGAACTGTGAATTTATTAAATTGTGCTAAAAATGCATGGGAAACAACTGAAGGATGGAGAGAAGGGGTTAAGTTCCTTCATGTATCAACAGATGAGGTTTATGGATCTTTAGGCGAGGTAGGTTATTTTATGGAGACTACTCCGTTAGATCCACACAGTCCATATTCTTCAAGTAAGGCTGGTTCAGATTTAATGGTTAAGGCTTATTATGATACTTATAAAATGCCTATAAATATAACAAGATGTTCTAATAATTATGGTCCATTTCAATTTCCTGAAAAATTAATACCATTATTAATAAACAATTGCTTACATCATAAAGAGTTGCCTGTATATGGTGATGGAATGAATATTAGAGATTGGCTATTTGTAGAGGATCATGCAAAAGCAATCGATATGGTTATTAATGATGGTAGGATTGGAGAAGTTTACAATGTTGGAGGACATAATGAAAGAACTAACATACAGATAGTAAAAACAGTTATATCATATATTAATGAAAATGTGGATAAAGAAGTAACTGAAAACTTAATAAACTATGTAGAAGATAGAAAAGGTCATGACAGAAGATACGGGATAGCTCCAGACAAAATAAAAGAAGAATTAGGATGGTATCCAGAAACTACTTTTGAAGTTGGCATAAAGAAAACAATTAAGTGGTATTTGGATAATAAAGATTGGATGTACAATGTAACCTCTGGGGATTATCAAAAATATTATAGCAAAATTTATAAATAGTAATTGTATATAGTACAAATGAAAATATAAATAGTCATGCAATGTTATTTGGGCAGGTTATTATATGCCTGCTTTTTAAATTTATATAAAATTAAAAGTTGCAAATGATTCAGAAAAAGCAGATGCAAAAAATTTAATGAGGAATTTTCTGGATTTATAAAAAATAAGTAGAGCTATTATTTAAAATATAGAAAAATAGCATATTATGTGCTAAAATGTAGAGTGAAAATAATTTGTAAAATAGGAGGGGAAAATGAGAAAACTAAAAAGATCAGTTGCTATAATAATATCTATATTATTAATAGCTAATGTGATATGTATAAAAAATGTACAAGCATATGACGATGTTAATTTACTATCAAAGACTAGTATAACAGCAGAACAAGCAGCAGCTTGGGCTAAGGAAAAAGGAGCTACAAGTGAATTTATAAATCTTGCTCAACTATATTGGAAGTACTTTTCAACCCATGGAAATGTTAATCCAGCAATAGCATATGTTCAATCGGCATTAGAGACTGGATATGGAAAATTTGGTGGAGTTATAGATGCAACCTATAAAAATCCTTGTGGACTAAAGACAACACAAGGTGGAGATAACTCACTTCCAAGTTCACATGCAAAATTTGCAACTTGGGATTTAGGTGTACAAGCTCATTTGGATCATATAGCATTATATGCAGGTGCCTATGGTTATCCAAGGACTAATAATACTCCAGATCCAAGACATTTTTCCTATCTTAAGGGAATAGCTACAACTGTTACTCAGCTAGGAAGTAGCTGGGCATCAAATACAACATATGGTGATTCAATCTTAAAGTTATATTGGGAATTAAATGAAAAAGCTAATAATTTAAAACCTAATATGTATGTAGATTCTGTAAAGGATGGAGCAATAATAGAAGACACAACTTTTGTTGTAAGTGGTTGGGCATTAAATTTATCAGGTGTCAAAGAAATTCAAGTATATGTAGATAATATATTAAAAAATAAAACTACTGTTGGCGGAAGCAGATTAGATGTAGAAAAAGTTTTCCCAGAATACCCATATGCAGATACTAGTGGATATTCATGTAGGGTAGATGCAAGCCAATTATCATCAGGAATGAAAACATTAAGAGTTGTAGCAGTAGGAAATGATAACGCAAGTGCATCCATTTCTAGAACAATATATATAAGACCAAGCAGTCTGGCTCCTAGAATGAACGTAGATTCTCCAGCACAAAACACAAGTTTAAATACTGATAGTGTTAATATTAGAGGTTGGGCTTTAAATGGAACAGGTATAAAGAAAGTACAAGTATATGTAGATAATGTGTTAAAAGGTGAAACTACTGCATCACAAATTAGATGGGATGTAAGAAATGCTTTTCCTCAATATCCTAATGCACAATTAAGTGGATTCTCATATAACTTAAATACTAATTCATTATCAACAGGTCCAAAAACATTAAAGATTGTTACAATTGGAAATGATGGTAAAAGTACAACTAATTCTAGAACAATATATATAAGACCAAGCAGTCTGACTCCTAGAATGAACATAGATTCTCCAGTACAAAACACAGTTGTAAATAATGATAGTGTTAATATTAGTGGTTGGGCTTTAAATGGAACAGGCGTAAACAAAGTACAGGTGTATGTGGATAATGTATTAAAAGGTGAAACTACTGCATCACAAATTAGATGGGATGTAAGAAACGTTTTTCCTCAATATCCTAATGCACAATTAAGTGGATTCTCATATAACTTAAATACCCAATCATTAACATCAGGAGCAAAAACATTAAAAGTTATTGCTGTTGGCAATGATGGTAAGACTACTTATATGACAAAAAATATAACAATAAAACGACCATTACCTTTAATTATGAGATTAGATAGTGCTTCTCAGACACAGACTGTTAAAGGTGCTACTACTACTTTTACAGGGTGGGCTATAAATGGAGCCGGTATAAAAGAAGTAAGAATATATGTTGATGGCAATCAAGTAGGAACTACTAATGTAGGGTTAAGCAGAACAGACGTAGGTAATAGTTATTCTCAGTATCCTAATAGTGCAACAAGTGGATATAGTTATCAATTAAATATAGCACAATATTCACAAGGAAATAAGAACATAAAAGTAGTTGCAGTAGGAAATGATGGAGCTACTCAAGAAGCGTATACTACACTAAACATAGTTAAGCCGTTAATTGTGGTTGACCCAGGTCATAATCAAGGTGGAGATTATGGATGTGAATCAAAATTTGATGGGGTAACTTATTCTGAAACAACATTAACTATGCAGACAGCAGTTAAGCTTCAATCTGAACTTGTAAATAGAGGTTATAGAGTACAGCTTACAAGACAACCTTGGGATAACTTAACTGATGATATGACTACAAGTTTGCACAAAAGAGCTGATTTAGCTAATAGTTTAAAGGCAGATGCATTTATAAGCCTTCATTATAATTCTGCTGGCTCTTCTGCAAATGGAATTCAAACTTTCTATTCAACATATAAGCCAGGATTAAAGGATGTACAATCAGATCTTGCACCATTAACATCAGGGTATGATGGATACAAGGATACAAATCCAACTGCTGCTGGAATTAAGAGTAGAACTTTTGCTAAGAATGTGGAAAATGCATTGACAAGTAAATGTAATTACAACGCAATAGGATGGGATCAAGATCAACATGGATATCTTGACAGAAACTTATATGTTACTAAGTATACTAATATGCCAGCAACATTGATAGAATTAGGATTTTTAAGTAACTCTGGTGAAGCTAAAAGATGTGCTGATTCAAATGAACAATTGGCGAAGTCTAAGGTTATTGCTGATGAAGTAAGTAAAATGTTTTAATAATTAAAAAGTATGAATAGCTAACTAAGAATAGAGTATAAATCTATTTTAGTTAGCTATTTTTTTATTCTTTAGGAAATTATAATAGAATGAAATTTGTGTATAACTTATAAAAAGGCAATTTGATTAAATTTTGTATGGAAAAAGAATAAAAAAGAAATTATATTAGTATGCAAGTTTTTCCTATATTCACTCCAAAAGGCGGATTCGTAAAAAATCTTATAAATAATTTATCAATAAAGTTTTTGACAAAGTATGCGGATTTTATAGTATAATAGAATTAAATAAATTAAAATGATTTATTATTATTTAGTCAGTAATTTTAGATGGAGGCATGAATTATGAAAGTAAAAAAAGCTATTATTCCAGCTGCAGGGTTTGGAACAAGATTTTTACCTGCTACCAAAGCTCAACCTAAAGAAATGTTACCTATAGTAGATAAGCCAACTATACAATATATAATAGAGGAAGCAGTAAAATCAGGAATAGAAGAAATATTAATAATTACAGGAAGAAATAAAAAATGTATTGAAGATCATTTTGATAAATCAGTTGAACTAGAAATGGAACTTGAAAAGTCAGGTAAAAAAGAAATGCTTGAAATGGTTCAAGGAATTTCAGATTTAGTAGATATACATTATATAAGACAAAAGGAACCTAAGGGACTAGGAGATGCAATCTATTGTGCAAGAGCCTTTGTAGGCAATGAGCCATTCGCAGTATTATTAGGGGATGATGTAGTTTATAATGATGAAACTCCTTGCTTGAAACAATTAATAAATTGTTTTGATGAATATAAGACATCCATATTAGGGGTTCAAAGAGTTGGAAAACAAGATGTTTCAAAGTATGGTATTGTAAATGGTATAAATATAGAAGATAACGTATATAAAGTAAAAGACTTAGTTGAAAAACCAGCTGTAGAAGAAGCTCCAAGTGATGTAGCTATTTTAGGAAGATATATAATTACTCCAGCTATATTTGATATATTAAAGAATACTACTCCAGGTAAAAATGGAGAAATACAATTAACTGATGCTCTTAAAACATTAATGTCTCAGGAGGCTATGTATGCTTATAATTTTGAAGGTAAGAGATATGATTTAGGGGACAAACAAGGATTTTTACAAGCAACTATAGAGTTTGCATTAAGAAGATCTGATTTAAAAGAAGATTTTATTGAATATCTAAAAACAGAACCTTGGAATCAGGTTTAATTTTAAGATAAAAAAGCAATCTACACAAAAGTGTAGATTGCTTTTTAACTATTCTCTCTTATCCCATACTTATAGTTACCTACTGATAACATTAACTTTGGTGAACAATAGTTCTTATATTTTACATATTTAAAAGTTATTAATGAGGAATGAATCCAATCTTTTTTTGCATTTTTCTTAATGTTTTCATAGCAACATAGTTTGCCTTTTTAGCACCTTCTGTATATATCTCTTCCAAAGCTTTTTTATCTTCTAATAATGCTTTAACTTTGTTTTGTAATGGCTCTAATTCATCTATTAAGGCTTCAGTTACTGTATTTTTAAGTTCTGCATAACCTTTGCCTTCAAAATCCTTGATAACCTGTTCTGGAGTTGTACTCCTTAAGGCACAAAGTATATCTATTAGATTTTTTATTCCAGGTTGTTCGTTGCAATAGTTTATAACTCCAACTGTATCAGTAACAGCTCTAGCAATTTTTTTCTTAATCACTTCAGGTGAATCCATTAAGAATATTATTCCATTAACATTGTCTGCACTTTTAGACATTTTCTTTGTAGGATCTTGTAAATCCATTATTCTGGCTCCAGCTTTAGGAATGTATGGTTCAGGTATTTTAAATGTAGGACTATAATTATTGTTAAACCTGTTTGCTAAGTCTCTTGTTAGCTCTAAGTGTTGTTTTTGGTCTCCTCCAACAGGAACAAGATCAGTATTATATAATAGTATATCAGCTGCCATTAAATCAGGATAAGCTAATAATCCAGCACTTATTGATTCTCCGCCATATCTTTGAGATTTGTCTTTGAATTGAGTCATTCTTGAAAGTTCCCCCATGTAAGTATTACATGTTAATAGCCATGAAGCCTCACTATGAGCTGGTACATGAGATTGTATAAAGATAGTATTCTTGTTTGGATCAATGCCAGCGGCAATATAGATGCACATAAGCTCTAAAGTTCTTCTTCTTAAATCTGATGGAACTTGCTTAACAGTTATGGCATGAAGATCAACTATACAAAAATAACAATCGTATTCATCTTGTAGTTTAACCCAATTTTTCAATGAACCTAGATAGTTACCTATGGTTAGATCACCTGATGGTTGAATACCACTGAAAATTACTTTTTTATTTAATTCCTTGTTGTCTTCCATATAAACCTCCAATATAAATATATATAAATTAAAAACTCCTACTAGTCTATAGTAGGAGTAAAATTACAAAGAAGAATTATCTTTCTCTGCTGAATTTTTGAGCCTTTCTTGCTTTTCTGCATTCTGGGCATCTAACTGGATCGTTTTCAAATCCTTTTTCTTTGAAGAATTCTTGTTCTCCTACAGTGAAAACAAATTCCTTTCCACAGTCTTTGCATACGATAGTTTTGTCTTCCATTTATAGTTACCTCCTTTAAAATCCATAGGTATAATTTACAAAAAAACACTTTCCTCATTCTGTAAATTTGATTTTAAAGAATGGTAGATATCTCGTAAATTAGCCTAAAAACAAATTATTTTACACCCCAATTATACCATATTATAGGGTAAAAAAACAATAGTTTTGCCACCATAAATGAGCTAAATTCGTTTGAAAAATTTAATGCAAAATATCAATATTGGCACTAGTAAAAAGACGAATATTGCACAATATTGATAGATTTTTATTAGGGTAAAAAGTAGCAAAGTACTATTACTTATGTATCCGGATAAAAAGAATATAATTACAGTAATAAATGCTAAGATGCTTGTATTAGATGTCATCTTTTTGGGAAGTAAAAAGCTTAATGAAGCAAATGCTATAACATATTTTAACATGTACCCTGTGGTAAGCAAAAATAAAACAAAACCATCGCCATTTTCAATAATATTAGTGTAATTTAAAATTTGTGATTGAACAAATAGAGGATAAAAGATATTGGCAAATCTTCTTGGACCAAGAATAGCCATTCCACCTATCATAGAAAATAGATTTACTGATATTACTATTGCAAGAGCAATGAAAATATATTTTTTGGAGTTTTCTTTACTTTCTATGTTTTTGAATATGGGTAAAAGTATAGAAAAAGAACTTAATGAACCTAGTTGCAATAATAATGATTTGTAAAACCCAGGTCTTGCATAGTTGGTATAAAATACTGGCTTTAAATAAGCAAGACTTCTGTAAGGTTGAAGTAATATAGTTAATAGAATAAAAGCAGATATTAAAAAAAAGGTTGAAATCACCACAAACACATTAAGAGATCCTTGTTTTCTAGTAATGATATAAAAAGCGCTTCCTAAAAAAAACATCAATATAAATGGTGTAGGAGTATTTACAAAAACATTAGTACTTATAGCATTAGAAGAAATTGCAGCACTTCCAACTAAGCTGATAAATATCATAATACCAAAAATAAAAATATATATAGAACCTAGAAATTTTCCTAAGGAATCATATACAACTGCTTTAAAATCTCTATTTGGTAGCTTGATGTATATGGTGCTTATGAAAAAAAACGTAAGTAAGAATATAGCTGAAGCAATAATGCTTCCTATCCAGCTGTCCATTCCCCCCTCTTTAACAAATATAGAAGGGTAAACTAGTAATGATATTGAGCAAGTACTCACTACAAAAAATATAAAGTGTTTTGAGGTCATTGTTGTAGTTTTATACATTTTTTCACCATCCTTCAGATTAAATTATGAGTATATTATTCTCAAAAAATATGAATATTAAACTATATGAGAGAAATAATATTTTAAGGTGATGATGTATGAATAATAATTTAGAAAATTTAAAAAACAGATTAAAAGATAGTTTCGATGTCAAGTATCGTGAGGTGCAGACACCATTAGGACCGGCTACTGTAGCATTTACAGATGATCTTTGTTCAACAGATATAATGAGTCAATACATAATAGCTCCACTTATAGAAAAAAATCCAGACATAAAAACACTAGATGACATAATAAAGAAAAGTCTTAAGATAAATAACGTAGGTTATAGTAAGGATTTAGAAGATTCTATTTTTCATGTCTTGTCTGGAGATGTTGCTATTTTCTTTGATAACTTTTCGGAAGTAATATATTGTGAGGCAAAAGGTTTCGTAAAAAGAGGTGTCGGTGAACCAAGCGTAGAGTCAGTATTAAAGGGCCCCAGAGAAGGTTTCACAGAATCCATAGTTGATAATGTAGCTTTAATTAGAAAAAAGGCTAAAAACAGTGAGCTAAAATTTGAAGTTGTTAAGTCTGGAGAAGAATCTCAAACAGCTTTATGTATGAGCTATATTCAAGGAACTGCACCAAAGAAGTTAGTGGATTCAATTAGAAAAAAGCTTAATGATATGGATTATAGGTTTATCTTGGATACTAATTATGTTGAAGATAAGATTAAAAATACTAGTAGCTTATTTGATACTGTAGGATATTCAGAGAAGCCAGATGAAGTAGTATCGAAGCTTATGGAAGGAAGAATAGCAATTATAGTAGATGGAACGCCATCTGTATTAACTGTACCTCATTTTTTTATGGAGACTTTTCAAGCTCCAGATGATTATTATTTAAATAGGAGATTTGCTAATTTTAGCAGGATTTTAAGATGGATAGGACTATTTTTAGCAATATTTTTACCGGCAGCTTATGTTGCTTTTATAACTTATCATTTTTCACTAATACCGTCATTATTTGTATTTAGACTTGCGGTTGCAAGAGCAGGAGTTCCGTTTCCAACATATATAGAAGTTATTTTAGTAATGCTTTTCTTTCAATTGATTAAAGAGGCAGGATTAAGGTTGCCCAAACCTATAGGCGCAGCTATGAGTATAGTATCAGGCTTGATATTAGGAGATACAGCTGTTAAGGCAGGAATAGCATCAACCATAACAATACTTGTAGTTGCAATAAGTACTTTAAGCTATTTCTTGATTCCTAAAATATATGGAGCAATCTCATATTGGTCAATGATAATGGTGGTTTTCTCAACAGCCCTAGGATTACCAGGGTTCTTCATGGGACAGATGGTTTTTTTAGCCCATATAGCTTCTTTGGAAACAGCAGAATATAATTACTTATATCCATTGGGAACCGTAGAGGAGCATAAGTTTAATGACATAATTTTCAGGGGTAAGTTAGATGAAATCTCATCCCCTATAATAAAAAGTCAGGGGGACAATAAATGAAAAGTAATAAATTCATAAAATCAGTATCATTGATAATAATTTTAAGCATATCTCTATCAGGATGTTTTAATTATAGGGATATAAACAAGGTTGTCTTTGCAACAGCGGCTTTGTTTGATGTGAATGAAAAAGGAAATATTGTGATATATTTAGATTGTATAACCCCTTATAGAAGTAAAAATGAAAGTTCTGAGAAGGGAAAGAGAGAATTATTTAAAGGTGAAGGAAGTTCAGTTTTGGAAGCAGCTCAGAAAATAAATATGGCTAGTAGCTATGAAGTTAATTTATCACAATGTAGATCGTATATTTTTACAGATAATGCTGCAAGACGAGGAATTAAGAATTATGTTGATGTAATGAATAGATCTCAGCAATACATAGTAAGACCTTATTTATTAGTTTATAAAGGTCAAGTACAGGATTTGTTTAGTAAGGCTTATGGTGAAGAAGAAAACATAGGCTTTTATATTGATGATATAGTTACCAAAACTAAGAACAATCCATCAGCTATAGGAACAACAATTAACGAGTATATAAGTAAATCAACTATGAATTATAAAGATATAGTTGTGGGTGAATTAGGAGTGAAAAGTGATCTAAATAAATCAAGGTTAGAACTTAATGGTGCAGCAGTATTTAGAGATGATACAATGGTGGCAGAGATGAATCCTGATGATATTGCAAATTATAAATATTTAAATGGAGTATCTAGTACAGGGGTTATAAAAGTTAAAAATCCTATGGATGAAAATAAAACTATAAGTCTTCAAATTATAAGTTCAAAAGCAGTTACAAACTTAAAGTACATTGATGGAAAATTTGAACTAAATAAAGATATTTGGATTAAGTGTAATGTTGGTGAAGTACAAGGAACATTTAATTCACTTGCAGAGATGAGTGATAAATTGAAATTAGAAGCAGAAACTTATCTAAATAAACAAGTATATGATACCTTTGAAAAGTATAAACTTAAAGGTGTAGATATTTTTGAGATAGATAAATTAGTAAAAGAAAAATATAAGTATGAAAAGTTTCCTAAAGACCCTATAATGATGACTCAACTTAAATGTAAGATCAATATTGAATTGGTGGGTACTGGAATAATTGAAGCTACATATTAGAAAAAACATCTGAATTTTTGTAATATAACTTGAATGAAAATATATTGTTAATTACAATTGGTTGGTGGTATAATTAAAACAAATGGTATAGAAATAGAAGAAGTTCTAATTATAGGAATTTATTGTAGTGAGATTAATAGAATGTTTAGTTTTATGCTTCATAAATTTGCAAATTTTGTGGTATAAAAATTTTTATGCAAGGTATAGCATTAGCATGGGGAGTTGTATATGGAAGATTACAAATTGCTTTACGAAGAAATGTTGCGCAAATTTACTCAATATAAAATTTCTGTGGAAAAAGAAATACAAAAGTTAAAACTTCAAAATTTGGAAGTGGAGCAAAAATTAAATAATATAAGCAATATAGTTGAAATTGGAAAGTATATTAACTCAAGTATATCTAGTGATAATCTAACATCTAGGATAAATGATATGATAGTTGGGATTTTTGGGGCTACATATTCCACAATATATCTTAATAAGGATGGGGAGATGGCTGTTAAAGTCACAAATTCTAATATATGCGAAAAACCTAGTAAGGAAATAGAATTATATATTAGATCTGGGCGAGAGTTTGTAATCAACTATGAGAGTGGAATTTACCCAAATGAAAGTGTAAAGAGTAACATACATTCTATAATGGGGACTCCTATATGCATTAGGAATGAATTAGTAGGGTATATAGTGGTTGAACATACTTTAATGGATTTTTTTGAAAAAGAAAACCTTAAGTTTATGGCGGGGATAGCTTCTCAAACAGCTATAGCTATAGAAAATGCAAACTTGTACGGAAAACTGCAGGAAGTAGCCATAAAGGATCCACTTTTATCTATTTACAATAGAAGGTATTTTTATAATTTTATTGAGTGTAGAATGAACTTAAATAAAAAGAGAAGATTTTCAATTGTTATGATAGATATTGATGATTTTAAAGTAGTAAACGATACTTATGGGCATCAATGTGGAGATGAAGTTTTAAGATTTGCAACAGAGATTATTAAGCAACATCTAAGTGAAACAGATATCTTAGCAAGATATGGTGGAGAAGAGATAATAATATATATAGAAGAATTTGAAAATGAAGACAGAGTGTTTGAGAGGATTGAGGGAATAAGACAGCACTTGTGTAGCGAGAGAGCAGGAAATTCGCAGGTTCCTATATATATAACTGCAAGTTTTGGAATAAGTTTCTATCCCAATGATGGAGACGAATTGGATGACGTTGTAGAAGTAGCAGATAAAATGTTATACAAGGTAAAGCAGAATAATAAAAATGGAGTTTTAAGTTCTGCAAAAGAGTGCGTTTTTTAAGAAATTTTGTTGCGTATAGAATTTCTTATGTTTGTCTAAATTTTACTATAATCTTGATAATATTTTGTTTTGCTTATATACTATAAGTATATTATGTGATTTTGTTACAACTTTATTTTGAAAAATCTTTTAGGTAAGAAATCAAAATACGATAGATTACATTTTAATTTATCGTATTTTGTTATAATAAATGAAGGGGTAATTTAAAAAAAATTTGGAGGGATTTTATATGGCTAACATATTAGATGAGCTTTTAGAACGTGGATACATAAAGCAGTTTACTCATGAAGACGAAACAAGAGAATTACTTGAGAAAGAAAAGGTTACATTTTATATAGGATTTGACCCTACTGCAGATTCTCTACATGTAGGGCATTTTATTGCAATGATGTTTATGGCACATATGCAAAAAGCAGGGCACAGACCAATCGCCTTACTTGGAGGCGGTACGGCTATGGTTGGTGATCCGAGCGGTAAAACTGATATGAGACAAATGTTAACAAAAGAACAAATTGAACATAATGTTTCTTGTATAAAGAAACAAATGGAAAGATTTATAGACTTTTCAGATGGCAAGGCATTATTATTAAATAATGCAGATTGGTTAATGAATCTTAATTATGTAGATTTTCTAAGAGATGTTGGAACTCATTTCTCTGTAAATAGAATGTTAACAGCTGAATGCTTCAAACAAAGACTTGAAAAAGGATTAAGCTTTTTAGAGTTTAATTATATGCTAATGCAAGGGTATGATTTCTATCATCTAAATCAAGAATTTAATTGTAAGATGGAGTTAGGTGGAGATGATCAGTGGTCAAACATGATAGCTGGTGTAGAACTTATAAGAAGAAAGGCTCAACAACCTGCCTTTGCCATGACTTGTACTTTGCTTACTAATAGTGAAGGTAAGAAAATGGGTAAGACAGTTAATGGAGCTCTTTGGCTAGATCCGGAGAAGACATCACCATATGAATTTTATCAGTATTGGAGAAACATAGCAGATGCAGATGTAGAAAAATGTTTAGCATTATTGACATTTTTACCAATGGATGAAGTAAGAAGACTTGGTTCATTAAAAGATGCTGCAATAAATGAAGCTAAAACTGTTCTTGCTTATGAAATTACTAAGCTTGTACATGGTGAAGAAGAAGCTACAAAGGCAAAATCAGCTGCAGAAGCATTATTTTCAGCAGGTAGTGATATGAGTAATGTGCCAACAGTAACAGTATCTAAAGATATGCTTAATAAGGCTATAGTAGATATTTTAGTAGAAACTAATATAATGACATCAAAGGCTGAAGCAAAGAGATTAGTTCAGCAAGGGGGATTGTCCATAAATGGAAATAAGGTGGATGATTTCAAGAGAGAATTAGTTGAAAGTGATTTTGAAGATGGAGTAGCACTTGTTAAAAGAGGCAAGAAGAACTATAACAAAATTGTTCTTGAATAGAAATTAACTAAGTTAACTTGAGAATTAAGAAGTTTCTTTGTAAGATTTTTTACAAATAATCATAATAAAAAAGTAGAAGTTTTTTAATTTCTACTTTTTTGCTATACTAAAGATAGTTAATTATAGTGGTGCAAATATATAAACATATAATTTTTGTAATGAAATATCAGCATTAATTACATATTTAAAGTTATTGGTTTATTATTAAGATTTTTATTAATAATTACGATAAATATAGTATGTTTAAAGTTCAAATAGACGTTATTATGAAAGGGGGGAGTATAATATGCCATCAATTTTGAATGTTAATAATTATAGTAATAATAATGATAGGAAGTTATCAAGTAAGCTAAGCTTTGATGTAGGTGAGAAATTCACTGGCAAAATAGTAAATATTGATGAAAAGGCTAAAGAAGTAACAGTTAGATTGTCAGATGGTTGGCAATTTACAGCAGAAATAAGTGAAGATATATCTAGATTGTCTGACTTGGTAGCTAAATTTCAAGTAGATGGTTTTCAAGATGGAAAACTGAAGCTTAAATTAGTGAGAAATGATGGAGAAGGTAAGAATCAAGGAGATGTATTTGAGGATTTCCTTAAAAGTCAGGGATTATCTAAAGATGATGTTGATATATTAAAAGAAATGCTTAGCCACGGTATGCAAGCCTCAAAAGAGGATATAGCTAAATTGAAAGGGATACTTAATTTTAAAGAAGACTTAACACAGAATCCCGAAACAGCTAATAAGTTTATTGAAAAGTATATTTCAAGTAAGCAGATTGATTCAAGTTCTCCAGAAGCGGTTAATATTAGAAATACCCTTTCGGAATTTTTTGATGAATTCAAGACGTTAACAGATAAAGAAGTATTTTTATTTTTAGAGTGTGATATTGATTTTAATGCTGAAAACATAAATGCTTTTAAAAATATAACTAAAAAAGATGGTGAATTGTTTAATAGCATATCGCAGTTTAAGGATGAGCTTAGTCAGATAGAACCAAAGACTATTGAAATGAATGAAGGGTTAACAAATCAAACAAATGAGTCAGGGAATGTTGAAAAGAATTCAGGAAAAAATGATAATGTTCAAAATGAAATGATAGAATCTTCTAATGAAAACATATCTAGAAGTGGTGAGGTTAATCTATATTCTGATAAAGCTGTTAAAGCTAGAGCATTAACTGATATATATAATGCTAACAAAGAAACTAAAATTAATATGATGGGACTGTTAAAAGCGATTGCAGCTAATGATTCTGATATATTGAAATATGTTGTTAGTGATGTGCTGCTAAATGATAAAACGTCGATGGACAAACCTGCTTTGAGTGATAAAATACAAAATAAGTTAGTTAATTTATCTGATAAGGAAATAATATTAAAGTTTAAACAAGAAGCAGCAGCAACTGGATCTAAAGTACAAGATATTAATAAAGGTAATTTACAGAAAGTATTAAGTGGTATTTTTCAGGAAGATATAAAATTAAATGATAAGCAGGCAGATAAGATTGAAAATGCTTTAAAGTATCTAGTCGATTCTAAGATTTTAGAAGATAAAGATCAAATAGATAGTAAGGCTAATAGTAATAATTCTAATGTGTCTGATAAAGAAAATTTAAATAATAAAAATATAAGCAGTGTAAATAATGATGAAGGTAAATCTTTGAATAATGAAGAAAACTTATTGCCTAACAAAAGCAGTAGTATTAATGATTCAAGACAAGCTACAAAGGATACTGCTAACTTAGAAAAAGAGCCTCAAAATGAGAAACAAGATGTAAATGCTGGCAATGAAAATGAAATTTCACAAGGTAGAGGGAAATCTGACATTGCTAATGATAAAAATGCTGTAAACAACACTAATAGTCAGGAAGGTAAAACTTTAAAGAATGAAGAAAGTTCACCAATGGCTGGAAGTGAAACTGATAAAAGTGATGATAGAACATTAAATAATAGTAATAAGAATATACACGAAGAGAATAATAAAAGTAATAATATTAATGATTCAAGGCAAACTACTAAGGATATTGGTAGTTTACAAAAAGAACTTGGAAGTGAGAAACAAGTGAATTTACAAAAAGCATCAATAATTCATAGCGAAATTACTTCTCAAGAAATAGTAAAGCAAGCAATTACTGATAAATCAGAAGAAATTAAATCAATTATAAAAGATGTAATTAAGAATATAAAAACTGATAATGAGCAGTTGACTAATAAAGTGTTTGAGATGGTGAAAGATAAGATAACTGAGTTTAAAGTTTATAATTCACTTAGTAATGAATATTACTATATGGATATACCAGTAAATTTAACTCAAGGGGACTATCCATGCAAACTTATTATAAAAGATAATAGAAAAGACGGAAAGAAGATTGACTCTACCAACTTGAAATTAGTAGTAAGTGTAAGAACAATCACAATAGGAGTAGTTGATGCTTATATTGGGGTGAAAAATAAACATCTTAATATTGACATGAAGTGTGAAGGCGAATTTGCAAAGATTTTGTCATTAGGAAAACAAAAATTAAGAAAAGATTTAAATGTACTTGGATACAGTGCAGATATTTCTGTATCAGAAAAGATAAAAGAAGCAACATTATCTAACTGCTCAGAATTCTTTAATGATACTACAATAGCTGTGTTGGATACTAAGGTATAATAAATCGTGTAAGGTGATAATATTATGAATCAAAGAAGAAAGGCAGCAGCCTTAAAATATGAAAAGAACTTTGAAGCACCGATTGTTACAGCAGCGGGTATGGGACAAATTGCAGAAAAAATAATTGCAAAAGCGCAGGAAAGTGATGTGCCAATAGTGTATAATAAAGAACTAACTGATTTATTATGCAACATTGATATTGGTGAAGAAATTCCTACAGAGATATATGAAGCTGTTGCCCACATAATAGCTTATGTTACTGATATAGATAAGTTTAATGGTGCTTCCAAATAAATTCATTTTTATTGATTTACACTGAGATATGTATTAAAATTAGGATTTATGGTTTATTTGTTAAAACATATATAGTTTAATAATAAAAATTAATTAGAAAGGTTAAGTAAATAATATGGCATTATATGCAATATCAGATCTTCATCTAGCGTTTAATAGTGATAAGCCTATGGATATATTTGGACAACATTGGTTTAAGCACGATGAGACTATTAGAGCAAATTGGCTTAATAAAATACAAGAGCAGGACACAGTATTGATTGCGGGAGATATTTCTTGGTCAATGAAGCAAGATGAAAGTAAGTTAGATTTAGACTGGATAAATTCTTTGCCAGGCAGAAAAATAATAAGCAAGGGTAATCATGATTACTGGTGGACCAGTATATCTAAACTTAATAGTTTATATGACAATACTAAGTTTATACAAAATAATTATTATAATTATGAGAACTGGGCAATATGTGGAACCAGAGGGTGGATATGCCCTGGGACATCTAATTTTACATCCCATGATGAAAAAGTTTATAAACGAGAATTAATCAGATTAACACTATCATTAGAAGCAGCAAAAAAAGCAGGTTATGAGAAATTTATATGTATGCTTCATTATCCTCCAACGAATGATAAGTTTGAAGAATCTGGATTTACAGAAATATTCAAAGAATTTGGCGTGAAGAAAGTGATCTACGGACATATACATGGTCCAGCATTAAATAAGTTAATGGATAGAGAGAGGGATGGCATACAGTATATTATGACAGCCTGCGACTATATTAAATTTGATCCTATAAAAATAGATTTATAAAATGGTAAATAGATGATATAAGTAAATCCTCAAGATAGATTACTAACAGAGTTAAATAATTAATTACATTTAATTCTATTAGTATAAAATATCTGAGGATCTTTTTCTTTTTATATAACTATTTTGTTTGTAGTACTATTTTAATGAAGCTTTTATTTCTTCAACTGAGTCAGTTAAGTTATCTAAGTATTTAGATTCTTCTTTTAATGTGCTAACTAATTTATCAGTTAAATTATTATGTTTTGTTACATTTTCAGTTGCTCTATCAAATGCTGTACCAAGGAGATTCTTCTTCTCAGAAGATGTCACTAAGTTAGTTATACATACTTCAATTTCATCACTTGCTTCACCAGTTGCTTTCTTTATGTTAACGAAAGTTGTTTTAGTTTCTGATATAGAAGAATGTTGAGAATTAATGGCTTCAGTGCCAGAATTCATAGCTTTTGAAGCATTTAATATATCAACTTTGATTTCATCCAATATTGAAGTTATGCTTTGAACAGCTTGTTTAGAATTTTCAGCTAGTTTTCTAACTTCACCAGCAACAACACTAAAACCTTTTCCAGCTTCACCAGCTCTAGCAGCTTCAATAGCAGCATTAAGTGCAAGTAGATTTGTTTGAGTTGCAATTTGGCTGATAGAGTCTGTTATCATATTTACAGATTCCAATTTTGAAACAAGGTCGTTAACTGTGGATGAAGAAACAGTAAATGCTTCTTTTAAATTTTCAAGAGAAGTGTCTAAAGTTTTTATTGTAGTAATACCGTTGTTAGCCAACTTATCTGTATCAAGAATCATAGAATGTACATTTGTTACATTTTCTGCTAGTAACTCCATTTCAGAATTAAGATCTGAAATGATTGATCCCACACCAGATAACCCGTCTATGCTAGAGTTAAAGTGGCTTGATAAGGTATTAGCTATATCACATGATTCTTTTATACAATCAGTAATTGAATTGGAGTTTGTATGTAAGTTATCTAAAGCTTCTGATACATCATTTGATGAAGAAGCAAAATAATTTACAGGTATCTCTGAATCTATTATAGTATTATCTACTGTTATATCATTTTTATGATTTTTGTTCTTTGCAAATAGTGACATTAAAATTCCCCCTCAATTTAATCATAAATATGATTAAATTATAACATAATATGTCGACGTATTATATATTATCACAAAAAAAATTATTATTTTTGTAAAGGTATATTAGGCGAATTGTGGTTATTGTCAGCAGCTTCTTTAGCCAAGTTTCTCATATTTCTTGCCATTTCTTTCACTCTAGCAGGAGCTATAGTACTTACTATTATGTTTCCTAACCAAAGCATAGATTTCTCATAATCGCCAGTTCTTCTATATAGTTCGCCTATTAGGTACATAAGAGAATGTTGGTCCATTCCGAATATTGGGAATGGTTCTGATTCATATGCTTCTAAAAATCCGTTTAATGCTTTTCCTAAAAATGATATCTCGTTTTTCTCATCTTCTAGTAGACGATACATCCAAGCTATTTTAAGTGAAATCATAGCCATTACACTATTTCTAGATTCAGATACAATTGCATTTACTAATGCCAATTTGTACCTTTGAATAGCTATTTTTTCATCAAATAATTCAGGAAAAGATTGGCCTTTCCAATTTATTGATATGTTTTTTTGAATCAGTTCTTTTTGGAAAGAACGTAATTTTTCAAAATTGCTTTTCATAGCTGCATAACCGCAACATGGGCATATCCAAACATCATAGAAATACGGATCAATTTTTGTATATCTAATAAAGAAATCAGAATCCTTTGATTGTATTCTGGGTCCATGTACCTTAACTACCTTAGTTGAAAAGTCAAATTCACATACAGGACAATGAACTTTTTTATCGTATAGTAAGTCGTTTATATCAACGTTTTTGTCATTTAGCATCACTATCTATGCCTCCTACGATTAAGGTAATATATGATTGAGTAAAATTAATTTATGTAAGTCCATAAATTAAATTATGGTAACTGTCTAATAAAGATGCTTTACTAAATTAATATTACTATATAATTTTGTTACAATAATATATTATATTAATATGAGAGAAAATAATAGGGTTAATTCAATTTTTTTATTGGTAAATATTATTTTTAATTCTATTTAAAATTTGATATAATCTTATTGTTAACTAGTTTATAATTAGTTAAATTATCAGTTGAATTGTATGTATGTTGAAATTTTATTTATAATTAATATCAAGTTTGCTAAATTAGTACTGATATTATTTGTATATATTAAATATTAAATATTAGTGATTGAATAGTATAAATATATAGGGAATAGGGTGATATAGTGGTCGTAGAATGGAAATCTTTTTTAACTCCATATCAACAGGCAGTGGAGGAGTTGAAAATTAAATTAAAGAGTATAAGAAAAGAATATAGAAGAAGAAATGAATACTCACCAATAGAGTTCGTAACAGGAAGAGTTAAAGAAGTATCTAGCATGCTAGAAAAGGCAAATAAATTCGGAATTCCAATAAATAGATTAGAGTATGAATTGGAGGATATTGCAGGGATAAGAGTTATGTGTCAGTTCGTTGATGATATTGAGACAGTTGTGCAACTTTTACGAAAGAGAACTGATATGCAAATTTTATATGAAAAAGATTATGTTACTAATGGAAAACCAAGTGGTTATAGAAGCTATCATATGATTATAAAATATCCTGTTAATATGGCTGAAGGCCAAAAAGAAATTCTAGCAGAATTCCAAATACGTACTCTATCAATGAATTTCTGGGCAACCATTGAGCATTCTTTAAATTATAAGTATAAACAAGAAATACCTAGTGAAATAAAAAATAAGTTAAGGAATGCAGCTGATGCAGCCTTTCAATTGGATGAAGGAATGCTTGAAATAAAAGAAGAAATAAAGGATGCTCAAAAGTTATTTGAAGTAAAGTCTGATGTTATATCAAATATAATGAATAATATCCTAACATTAAGTTCTTTAGGAAAAATAGCTGAAGCCTCTAGGTATCAACTATTATTAAATAAGCTTATTGAAGAGGGGGATGTGTGGGAGTTTAATAATCTTCTTCATTCTATTCAAAGAGATATTGAGAAATATGACAATTAATAATATGTAAATAAAAAATAGGCGGTCAAAATTAATTGACCACCTATTTTTATTGTGGGCTAATGTATCAGTGTTTAATAATTAGCTAAGAATTAATAGCGTAACTATTAATGACAACCACCGTGACAACCTGAACATCCGCCACCTTCAGGTTGAATTACAGGTCTTAATGATAATCCCATACCTTCATTTTCTTCAGTTGATAGGATTATAAAACCGCCGAACTCTTCTATAAGTTCTTTTTTAGCAATAAAATTAACGTCTGCTATAGTTTCAACTGCATCCTCATCAGTAGGGTCCTCAACAGTTATGTTGAATGCAGGACCACTACAACCAAAACCAGCTAAATTTATTCTTATATTAAATTTATCTATATTGTTTTCTGCTAAGAAGCTCTTAAACTCAGTAACAGCTTCTTCACTTATTGTCATAAACTTCATATGATTCACCTTCTTTTCAATTAATAATAGTTATCATTTAGATTATAAATCAATTAAAATAATTTAGCAATGGATATTATTTTACAACTACATTAACAAGTCTGCCTTTAATGACAATAACTTTAACTATATTTTTACCTTCAGTAGCTGCCTTAACATTAGCATCATCTAAAGCTGCAACTTTTATTTCATCTTCACTTAGATTAGATGCTACATTTATTTTAGCTCTTATTTTACCATTAATTTGTACTGCAATCTCAACTTCATCCTTAACTAATGCTGATGGGTTAAATGTTGGCCAAGATTCGTTAAAGATTGAGTAGGAATTTCCAAGTAAGCTCCATTGTTCTTCTGAGAAATGAGGAGCAAATGGTGCTAATAATCTCAAGAAATCATCAACAACTTCCTTTAAGAATGCTGTATTTAGATTTTCCTCTTGTAGATATTTGCTTAGAGCATTTGAGAATTCCATCATTCTTGCAATTGAAGTATTAAATTGCATTTTTTCTGTGTCTTCTGATACGCTCTTAATTGTATTGTGTCTCCAGTAGTTAAGTTCTTTTTCTTCTTTATCTATAGAAGTTTTAGCAGAACTATTAGAAGTAATAGCTTCTCTACAAGAATCTAGTGATCTTTCTATTCTCTCAATAAATCTAGCTACAGATTTAATTCCGTCATCACTCCAAGCTCCACCTTCAGTATAAGCGAAACCAAACATTAAATACATTCTAAACACATCTGAACCGTATTGTTCAATGTATTCATCAGGATTTATAGTATTTCCCTTTGATTTACTCATTTTTAATCCATCAGGTCCAAGAATCAATCCTTGGTGAGTTAATGATTTAAATGGTTCATCAAAGTTTAGATAGCCCATATCTCTTAAAGCCTTAGTTATAAATCTTGCATATAGTAGATGCATACATGCATGCTCTGGTCCACCAACATACTTATCAACTGGTAGCATTTCGTTTACGATAGCAGAATCGAAAGCTTTATCTGAATTTTTGTTATCAGTATATCTTAGGTAGTACCAAGATGAACAAACAAAGGTATCAAGGGTATCAGCTTCTCTTTTTGCTGGAGCACCACAATGAGGACAAGTAGTGTTTATAAAATCATCACATTTAGCAAGTGGAGATTTTCCATCTGGTGCAAACTCTACATCATAAGGTAGCTCTACTGGAAGATCCTTTTCAGGAACTGGAACTATACCACAATGTTCACAATGAACTACTGGAATAGGGGCTCCCCAATATCTTTGTCTTGAAACTAGCCAATCTCTTAATCTATAGTTAACCTTAGCAGTCCCTAATTCTTTGGAAGCAAGTTTCTCAACTATTTTTACCTTAGCATCTTCTGTTGTCAATCCATCAAATTCACCACTATTAACAAGAACTCCATATTCAGTGAATGGAAGAGGTTCTTCAGTACCTTTAGAAGAATTTATAACTCTTTCTATAGGTAAGTTGAATTTAGTAGCAAAAGCAAAATCTCTTTCATCATGAGCAGGAACAGCCATAACAGCACCAGTTCCATAAGTTGCAAGAACATAGTCAGCAACCCAAATAGGAACTTCCTTGCCGTTTATAGGGTTTATAGCATAAGAACCAGTGAAAGTACCGGTCTTTTCTCTTGAAGTTTGTTGTCTTTCTATATCAGATTGCTTTTTAGCTTCATTTTTATATGCTTCAACAGCGGATTTATTTTCAGGTGTTGTTAATTCATCTACCAATTTGTTTTCAGGAGCTAAAACCACATAGGTAACTCCATTTAAAGTATCAACTCTTGTTGTAAATACATCAAAGCTTAAATTTGAATCCTTGACCTTAAAAGTAACTTCAGCTCCAGTTGATTTTCCTATCCAGTGTTTTTGCATTGCTACAGTTTTTTCTGGCCAGTCAAGAGTATCTAACTTTTCAATTAGTTCATCAGCATATTCTGTTATTTTGAAGAACCATTGAGTTAAGTCTTTTTTTGTAACTTCAGAGCTACATCTTTCACAAGTACCATCAACAACTTGTTCATTTGCTAATACTGTATTACAAGAAGGACACCAGTTTACAGGAGCTTTTTTTCTATAAGCTAATCCTTTTTCATATAGCTTTAAGAATAGCCATTGTGTCCATTTGTAGTATTCTGGAGTACAAGTTATAACTTCATTTTCCCAGTTAAACATAGCACCCATAGCTCTTAATTGTTTTTCCATAGTTGCTATATTTTTTTCTGTAGAATCTTTAGGGTGGATACCTGTTTTTATTGCATAATTTTCTGCAGGTAAACCAAAGGCATCAAATCCCATAGGTTGGAATACATTATAGCCTTGCATTCTTTTCATTCTTGCCCAAGAGTCTACAAGTCCAAAGTTAAACCAATGTCCTGCGTGAAGATTTGCCCCTGATGGGTATGAGAACATTTCAAGTGTATATAATTTTTCTTTTGAAGAATTTTTATCAAACTTATAAAGTTCAGTTTCTTCCCATTTCTTTTGCCATTTAGTATCAATAGCTTTACTGTAATTTGACATTTATATTACCTCCTGTTTGTTATAATGCACAAAAAATTATGCATTTATTTTCAGATGCCTTATATAGTTTTGGATCAAGCGTAAAATCAAAAAAAAGCACTTCATCTCTAAATATAAGAGACGAAATGCTTATAATCCGTGGTACCACTCTTGTTAGGATAAATATTATATCCTCACTCAAAAACATAACGGGTTAAACCGTATCTACTTCTAATAGATAAGCTCCTAGGCAAGTTCATATTAATATAACGCTATTTTTCAGCAACCAATAGCTCTCTAAAAGTTACTTTTAATATTACTACTCCTAATCAAAGCAATACACATATTATTGATTTATTAATACTTATTATAATGATTTTGTATGGAAAGTCAACTAATTGAAGTAATGTGAAGAATATAGTATAATTAACTAAAAATTCAGATTAATCAGAATTATGTGCGTGCTTAGATATCGTATATTAATAGTAAGATTATTAAAACCCAAAAGTTCATATGTGGCTGTTCCATTAAAATGTTGGTGGACAACTTCTGAAATTTTGACAAAATTCTACCAACATTTAGATGGAATACTTCTATATCAAGTGAAACTTGATTCAGGTGGGGGGAATCACTGTTTCAATCTTAGATAGAATAGAAGACACTATAAAAATAAAAATTTTTATAAAATCTATTTACAAATAATAATTATTATTATATAATAAGAATTGTCAAGGGAATGACAAACAAATTTAGGAAAAACAAAAGAGTAATAAGATTAGAATATAAATAATTAGAATAAAAATTAAAGTAAATAAGAATTTGGAGGAGAAGAATTATGAAAAAATTTGTATGTACAGTATGTGGTTATATTTATGAAGGAGAGGCAGCACCAGAAGTGTGTCCAGTATGTGGAGTTGGAGCTGATAAGTTCAAAGAACAATCTTCAGAATTAGCATGGGCAGATGAACATGTAATAGGAGTAGCTAACGGAGTTGATCCAGAAGTTGTTGAAGGATTAAGAGCTAACTTTACAGGAGAATGTACTGAAGTTGGAATGTACCTAGCAATGTCAAGACAAGCTGATAGAGAAGGTTTCCCAGAAATAGCTGAAGCATATAAGAGAATAGCTTTTGAAGAAGCAGAGCATGCAGCTAAATTTGCTGAATTACTAGGTGAAGTTGTAGCAGCAGATACAAAGAAGAATTTACAAATGAGAGTTGATGCTGAATATGGTGCTTGTGATGGAAAGAAACAATTAGCAACATTAGCTAAGAAATTAAATTTAGATGCAATACATGACACAGTACATGAAATGTGCAAAGATGAAGCTAGACACGGAAAAGCTTTCAAAGGATTATTAGACAGATACTTTAAATAGGATTTTTCATAAAATACTAGTCTATAGAAATATAGACTAGTATTTTTTATTCTTTAGGAAATTATATATATTATGTTTAGTGAGTGAACTAATGCAGATGTTAAAAGTTCAAATGATTAGAGTGGTAAATTTAGTTTTCCAGTACAAAATATTAAGAATAGTGTAATAAAAAATTAAAAAAATAACCAGTGGTTAAAATTGTCACAGATATGCTATAATTTTAAGGTATATTTAATAAGGAGAAGAAATTTAAATTGAATAGTATGAATGAAAAGTTTCAAAAAGGATTTACTATTTTTGTTAATGTAGTGCTTAAGTATCTGTTTGTATTAATTATAGCTATAGCAGGAGAAAAATTAATTGGAGTAATTAAATACAGAGATAATTCGTTTTCTATTATGATGCTTATAGTAACTGTGATTTTGGGCCTTTTATTAGTCTATGCTATAAAAAAGCAAATTAATAAAAAGATAATATTAATAGCAATAATTATTTTAGGATTAGTTATAAGATTTATTTGGATTTTTTCCATTAATAGTAGACCAGTATCTGATTTTGGTCTTATGTATGAAGCTGGTCCTAAGATATTAGATGGAGATTTCTCTAAATTTAAAGGGATAAATTATTTTAGTAGATTTCCTCATTTGACAATAATGGTTTTATATTTTGCAGGAATGCAAAAAATATTTGGCTTAGGTGCTTTGATACCAATAAAGATTGTGAACGCAATCTGTTCCACTATAGATATATTTATAATGTATAAGATGGGAAGAGAAGTATTTGATGAGAAAAAGGCGATTTTCTTATCATTTCTTACAGCTGTCTATCCACCACTTATTGTTTATACAGCTGTGTTTTGCACAGAAAATATAGCTATAACATTTTTCTTAGGAAGCTTATATATTTTTATCTTGTGTGTGAAAAACAAAGTTGATAAAAAATGGTTTATTGTATCAGCAATATTATTGAGTATAGGTAATTTGTTTAGAATGGTTGGAATTGTTATGGTGATTGCCTATATTATATACATCGTAGTTTATATTAAAGATAAGATTTCTATAAAATTGAGGAATAGTGCATATATTGTTTTAGCATTTTTACTACCATTAATTATAGTAAGTACAAGCCTAAAGGCTATGAATGTAACTGAAAATAATCTATGGAGTGGAGCAGAACCTGGTATAACATCTATACTAAAGGGCACTAATGTACAAAGCAAAGGTGCTTGGAATAGGGGGGATGCATTATTCGTAGATGTTTACTTAGGTAACAAGAAAGCACTTCAACAAGCAACTAAAGAGAGGATTGAAAAACGATTTGCAACTTATCCTTTAAGTAAATGGGTTCAACATTATGTTGATAAATTTGCTTCACAGTGGTCAGTAGGGGATTTTTCAGGAAGTTTTTGGGCTCAATTAAAGGTACCAGCTCAGGAAGTGAAAATAGATATGAATAAAGATGGGGAGTTATATACCCAAGGATTTTTTGTAATATTATTAATTTGTACAATCTTGGGATTGTTTAACAAAAAACAGTATATTAAAAATAAAATTATAAATTTATTCTATATTATCTTTTGTGGATATGGATTGCTCTTTACAATAATAGAATCTCAGGCTAGATATGGTTTTATTATTTCATGGTTATTTATATTATTATCTATGACTGTAGTTATAGATAAAGAAAAAAAGGAAAGCATAGGATAGAGGTTACTTTATTGATATGCATAATAAAGGAAAAGAGGAGAAGGATGAAAAAGAATTTTGAAATTAGTTTTACTAAGTTTGTAATTTATAGCTTGAGATTTATTTTTTTCACTATAGCAATAGTTGCTGCAGGGCAACTAATAAATTACCTTAAGTTTAAGAACAGTATGTTAAGCGTTGCTCTAATAGCATTTTATATAATACTTGGTATAGGAGTTTATTATGGATTAAATAAGAAGGTTAAAACTACCACTATGCTTTTAGTATTAATTATATTAGGATTAATTCTTAGAATAGTTTGGTCATTTAGTGTGAACAGTATACCTGTATCAGATTTTAATACAGCATATAGATCAGCTGGAGATCTTTTGAAAGGTGACTTTTCTATGATGAAAGGAACAGCTTATTTTGGAAGATTTCCTCACCTAATTGGGTTAGTACTCTATTTTGCTTTTATAAGAAACATTTTTGGAGGAAGCTCTTTATTAGTACTGAAGATAATTAACATTTTATTTTCAACATCTACAATATTCTTAGTATATCTAATATGTAAAGAAATATTTAGTGATAAGAAAAGGGTCATTATAGGAACTTTTTTAGCGGCTGTTTTTCCAACTTCAATACTATACACTGCAGTATATTGTACTGAGAATATGGCAATTCCGTTTTATCTAGGGAGCATATACTATTTTTTTTTGGTAGTGAAAAACAAGAAAAAAGAAGAATACTTATTGTTATCAGGTTGTTTGCTATTAATTGGTCATCTTTGGAGATCAGTAGCACAAGTCATGATTGTTGCTTATTTACTTTATATAATAATATACTATCAAAAGAAAAATATATTAAAGTTTAAGGCGTGCATGTATATATGTATTTCCTTTATAATACCATTTGTAATTATAAGTAATACTTTTATTTGGACAGGTATGACTGACAGACCGCTTTGGAGTGGAAGTGAGCCTGGAATTACATCTGTGCTAAAAGGAAGCAATATTCCTACAGGTGGACGTTGGAATGATGAGGATGCTAAATTTATTGAAGCCAACTTAAAGAATGAAAAATTATTAGTAGAAGAATCTAAAAAGAAGATTATAGAAAGATATACTACTACTGCCCCATCAGATTTGGTATATTTTGTTTTTAGAAAAGTCACAATGCAATGGAAAGAAGGAGATTTTGGAGCAGCATTTTGGGCACAACTTCAAGTTCCTCAACAAGATGTAGGAATAGACGTAGCTAACAATGGAGTAGTATGGTATCAATTATTTCATTTAACTTTACTTATTTTAATTATAAGAGGGTTATTCAGAAAACAAGAGTATCTAGAAAAAAAATTAATTAACTTATTTTATATTATTTTTTGTGGATACGGACTTACATTTTTAATTTTAGAGTCACAAGAAAGATATGCATTTATAGTAAATTGGTTATTTATAATTTTACCATTAGCTGCTGTTAAAGGAGATGAAGCAAGTGTTGGAAGTAATTAAATTTGGATTAGTTGGAATATTGAATACAGGTATTACTATGGTAGTTTATAATATACTAATATTTTTTGGAGTAAATTATATAGTGGCTAATGCGATAGGGTATGTTGCCGGAGTAGCTAATAGCTATATATGGAACAAAAATTGGGTATTTAACGCTAAGGATAAAAAAGATAATTCTCTTATTTTTAAGTTTATTGTAGTTAATGTAATATCATTTGCAGTTAATTCTGGAGTTTTAATATTATGTGAAAATTATATTACTAAGAATAAGACTATAGCTCAACTACCAGCTATTATTATGGGAATGGCAGTAAACTATATTTTAAATAAAATATGGACATTTAAAAAATAAATAAGGGAGTTAGAATCTAATGATAAGAAAAATAGACTTAAAATTTAAATTAGCATGGGGTATGATGATTTTAGCATTTTTAAAGGATATACTATTTATATCCTTAATGTATTCCTCAAATGCTGATATACCAAAGGGAGTTACAGAAAGTAATTTTACAACTTTAGTGCAAATATTTATTATTCTAATAATTTTTGCACCAGGGTTATTTTTTAAGGAAAAGGGTAGAGATACATATTCAATAATAATACTTACCGTATTTTCTGCTTTCTTACTAATTGATTTATGGTGCTATAGAGGAACTTGGGACTTATATGGTTTAAAATACATTTTCTTTGACAATTTGTTTAATAAATTTCATAGAAGTTTGGTTAATCCATGTATGATTGATATTTTATTTGTTTTTGATTTGCCAATATTTTATTATATGTTTATTAAAAAGTATAAGTATAAGGGCAATACTATTTTTAGAGGAAGTAGTAGTTATGAAAAGTCAGCTTTAATTAGAATTATTAAAGGATCTGTTACTTTAGTTTTTAGTATTGCATTTATTCTCGTTGCACAATATTTAGTTCAGGTAAAAGACATATCAAAAGGAAAATATACTTTATTCACTGTATATTGGTCTCCACACTCTGCAATTAAGTCACTTGGACCAGTAGGGTACCATATAAATGAAATAAGCAGTACGTTGCAAAAGCTATCAAAAAAGGAAAATGCTACAGATATAGCTAAAGCAAAGCAGTGGATACAAGCTAATGCAGAAAACTTACCTGATAATGAATATTATTCTATGTTCAAAGGAAAAAATGTTGTATTTATTCAATTAGAGTCTTTTGAACAATTTATTTTAAATCAAAAGGTTTATGGACAAGAAATAACCCCTAATTTAAATAGGTTAATGAAGAATAGCTTGAATTTTAATAATATATATGAGCAAAACAATGCAGGAAATAGTATTGATTGTGATTTTTTGGTAAACTCTTCAGTTTTTACACTTGGTACTTCGATAACAGGTCTTACTCATGAAGAAGTTAAATTTGAAGGAGCTTTACCACGTATTTTAGAAAGAGCAGGTTACACTACTGCGACTGGGAAAGTTGAAAGAGGCTTGGATTGGAACTGGGGAGAAGTTCATGGTAATGGCTTTGGAGTTCAAAATCTTTGGGATGAAAAAGATTATATTATTGATGATTATGTAGGTTTTGGTCTTTCTGATAAGAGTGTTCTTAATCAATTTAGGAAAAAGATTGAAACTTTAAAACAACCATTTTCAGCTTTTACTGTAACATTAACAACACATGGTCCTTTTGATATGACTGATAACATGAAAGGATTGAAATTACCAAAGAATCTTGATGATAATATGTTAGGAAAGTATTTTCAAGGGGTGCATTATACTGATGAACAGTTAGGTCAATTTGTTAATGACTTAGACAAGGATGGTTTACTTGAAAACACAGTTATAGTTATGTATGGAGATCATGGTGGTGTTCATAAGTATTATAATGATCAAATTCAATCTATGAACTTAGAAGGAGATTGGTGGAGAAACTATGATCATAAAATTCCTTTTATGATATATTCAAAAGGACTTAAGAGCAAAACATTTGATTCACCAGGTGGACAAGCTGACTTTTATCCTACTCTTGCATATGTTCTAGGTCTTGATAAAAAACAATACCAACAATACGTAATGGGTAGAAGCCTTGTAAATACAAAAAGAACAGCAACTGTAATAGCAGGAAATCAAATAAAAGGAACTCCTAGCACCCAGGAAGAGAAAGAGCATTTATTAAATGCCTATGATGTTGGTAGAATAATTATAGAAAATAATATGTTTAAATAATATTACAGATATTGGAATAAATAGATAAAAATGATATAATTCTCTTGTGCATATTTTTTCACAACAAGGGGGAGGATTATATGTTTAAAGATAATAAAACAATAAAAAATATCCTAATGATGCTTTTATCTTATGGAATAGCGCAATTGCTAGTATTAACTATATATTTATTACTATGCAATGGTGTTGTAAGTGCTGTTGAAAAACAGATTAATATGATAACTGTAATCTCAGGGGTATTTTTTTTGTTTTGGTACTATGTTACATCAATTGATATGGAAGATTCAATTTTAGAAAGATTAAGTTTTAAGTATATAAGCAAAAAAAACATGTTACAAATAATTCTGCTTGCAATATGCCTTTCAACTTTTTTTGGGTCAATATCTAAAATAGTTTTTTATTTTAATGAAAAAGTAAACTATAAGTATATGTTTGGTATTTATAATATGAATAGTATATCTTTATTATCATTAATTATTTTTATTCCCATAATAGAAGAAATAATCTTTAGGGGATTTCTATGTTATGAGTTGAAAGCAAAATTTAACATAGAAGGTGTTTGCATAATTCAAGCTTTAATATTTGCAGTTATGCATGGTGGTACTATTTATTTTATATTCAATTTTGTTTTAGGATTAGTTTTAGGAGTTTTATATCATTGGACAAACTCTTTGCATGGAAATATTTTGTTTTATATCTTTTATGAATTTATGGGTACACTAGTATTACCTAATGTCAATTTTAGTATAGTGGGGATATTTATTTTTAATATTTTATCAGTGATTTTTAGTATTCTATTAGTAATGATACTTTATAAGGATCTTAGAGATAGATTAATAAAAGATTCAGCATGGAAAGTCTATTCATAGTTTGATAAATCAATAAAAATATGCAAAAGAAAAGTGTATTTAATTACGTAAGCCCATTATAAAAATTATATTGTCAGAAAAAATTTTATTTATACTATATAATTGTTAAATTATAAAGTATAATGAAATAAAATAAAAAATAAAGTTTATTAAGGCATATTAATTTATTTATTTTTAATATGTCTAAAGTGGGAGGAATAAAGATGAAAGGTGTAGTAACAGTAGTTGGCAAAGACAGAGTTGGAATTATTTATGAAGTTTCTAAAGTGTTAGCAGGGGAGAAAATTAACGTTTTAGATATAAGTCAAACTATATTAAATGGATATTTCACAATGATTATGATTACAGATTTAAGCTTATGTAATAAGTCTATTGAAGAAATAAGGGAAGAACTAAATAAACTTGGGGAAAGCATAGGAATGGAAGTTAGAATTCAGCATGAGGATATATTCAGTACTATGCATAATATTTAAGGGGGGTACATAAGACATGGCAACACAGAGAGAAATACTTGAAACAATTTCTATGATAAAAGAACAGAATTTAGATGTTAGAACCATAACTATGGGAATAAGCTTAATGGATTGTTCAAGTGATAACATGGATAGATTATGTGAAAAGATATATGATAAAATTACTCTTTCAGCAAAGGATTTAGTTAAGGTAGGAAATGATATACAATCACAGTATGGTATTCCTATAGTTAATAAAAGAATTTCAGTTACACCTATTTCGATAGTTGCTGCAGCGACTAAGGCAGACAATTATGTTAAGATAGCTGAAACCTTGGACAGAGCAGCTAAAAATGTTGGAGTTGATTTTTTAGGTGGTTTTTCTGCACTTGTACAAAAAGGCTTTACTGAGTCAGATTACACATTAATAAAGTCAATTCCAGAAGCATTGAGGGTTACAGATATAGTATGTTCATCAGTTAATGTAGGTTCAACTAAAACAGGAATAAACATGGATGCTGTTAAACTTATGGGGAAAGTGATAAAGGATACAGCTAGCATAACAAATGATGGATTTGGATGTGCAAAACTAGTAATATTCTGTAATTCAGTAGAAGATAATCCGTTTATGGCTGGTGCTTTTCATGGTGTTGGTGAAGCAGAAAAAATTATTAATGTAGGAGTATCAGGACCAGGAGTCGTAAAGAGAGCTCTAGAGAGTGTTAAAGGTGAAAGTTTTGAACAAGTAGCTGAAACAATTAAAAAGACAGCATTTAAAATTACAAGAGTAGGTCAATTAGTTGCAAAAGAAGCGTCAAGTAGATTAAATGTACCATTTGGTATTGTGGACTTATCTTTAGCACCAACTCCAGCAGTAGGAGATAGTGTTGCAAGGATACTAGAAGAAATAGGCCTTGAATCTTGTGGGGCTCCAGGAACAACTGCTGCGCTTGCAATGTTAAATGATGCTGTGAAAAAGGGTGGATTAATGGCTTCTTCATTTGTTGGTGGATTATCCGGAGCTTTCATTCCAGTATCAGAAGATGAAGGAATGATAGAAGCTGCTGCTAACGGAAGTTTAACTTTAGAGAAACTAGAGGCAATGACTTGTGTTTGTTCAGTTGGGCTTGATATGATTGCAGTACCAGGAAAAACAACTGCAGAAACTCTATCAGGAATTATAGCTGATGAAGCAGCTATCGGAATGATAAATCAAAAAACCACAGCAGTTAGAATTATACCAGTACCAAATAAGGATGTGGGTGATTATGTTGAATTTGGTGGATTGCTTGGAAGAGCACCTATAATTCGTGTAAATCAGAAGAGTTGCGTAGATTTCGTAAATAGGGGAGGAAGAATACCAGCTCCAGTTCACAGTATGAAAAACTAAATACTATAGAAATAAAATCCTTTAGTGTAATTTGCTAAAGGATTTTATTTCTATAGTTTGCAATTTAATGTATAATATAGAAAAAAATTAGTTATAATTATAGAGATAATTAGAAAATAAATTATTTAATAAAATGTTATAATTTATTCCATTTAAATGAAGATGGTTTTATAGTATAATGATAGAGTTACTTGTGAAAAGTTAGATGAAATCGTAAAAATTAAGAGGGTTAATCTTAGGAGGGAATAGATGAAAAAAGATAATAAACAAAAAAAACGTAAATTTAGACCAGCAGTTTTTTTTGCAGGACTATTTTATATAATAGTATTTTTATGTATAACAACACCGCTAGTTTTAATATATGGTCCTTATGAAAATACAAAGAAGACAATAGTTTCAACTGTTTTGGCTACAAGACATGCATATTTGATAAAAGATTTTTTATCTCAGTCAACTATAGATAGTATTCTTGGTAACACGAGTGAAGGAACAACTTCTGTAACTCAAGACATGAGTAAAGTAAAAATTAAATTTAATACAGGAAATGAAATTAATAGAATTAATATTAATACAGATAGATTTGACGGATATCTTTTAGAGATTAAAAATCCATTAAAAGTTAAGGTTTCTATGACAAAATACCTTGGTAAGATGGGACAAAAGACTAGTGAGATGGCATCTGATCATGATGCAGTTGCCGCTATTAATGGAGGAGCATTCGTAGATCGTTCTTCTGATGGAACAGAATATGCAGGTACAGGAGCAGTTCCAGGTGGTCTTGTAATATCAAATGGTCAGCTAATATATCCTAAAACAGGCTTAGATGAGAATGAGGTATTTAATGTTGCAGCTTTTAGTAAGGATGGTAAGCTTATTGTGGGTGATCATAGCTATGCTGACTTAAAGGCATTAAATGTTCAAGAAGCTATGTGTTTCAGAAAACCTAATGTAATAATTAATGGAGTTAGACAAATAAGAAACAAAATGGAAGAAGGTCTTAATCCTAGAACAGCTATAGGTCAAAAAGAAGACGGAACTGTTTTGTTTTTAGTTATAGATGGTCGAAAGTTAACCGCACCAGGAGCCAGTTTATATGATGTACAAGAGATATTGATGAGTAGAGGTGCTGTTAATGCAGCTGCTCTTGATGGAGGATACTCAAGCACAATGTATTATAAAGGGGATGTAATTAACTCTCCTAATGCATGGGATGGAGAAAGAAGCGTTGCTACAGCATTTTATGTTGAAGATTAGTTTCTTGCCTTAATTTAAGGATGGTGAAGTAATGAAAAATTTAAAAAGAATAATTGTCTGGTCACTTATAGCGATAATAATACAAAATGCTATTTTCTTATATGTAGAAAATGTATATTTATCTACAGACCTAAAAATTAAAGCTGAAAAAGTTGAAGACAGTAAAGATGTTAATGTGAAAGATATGGAAGTTTCTTTGAAATCAGGAATAGAAAATATACAGGTATCTTACAATGGAAGATTTGCTTCTTATATGAATAATGGAAAGCTTTGTGTACTAGATACTAAAACAAATGAAGAAAAATCACTTACTACATCTGAAAATTCAGATATAGTGTTTTATAAATGGCTGCATAATGATACAAATATGATAGCGATAAAAAAAGTGTTGGAAAATGGAGTGTACCATTTTGAACCTGTAGCTTTTGATGCTAAAAAGGGGCAAGAAAGAGAACTAACAGACTTCGATTTTAATAAATTGAAAATACCACTATACACAAGTAAAGATACAATAGATGACGTGGTTTTTTCTACTGCAACACATAGTATATATATAAAAATTAAGAAGAGTACAGGAAGGTATAATGTATATTATGCTAATGTTATGAATCAATTAAAGTTAGTAAAATCTAATAGAATTATTGGTAAAATAGCTGTACCTACTACAAGTACCAATGCGGTTATGGAAGAGTATGGTGGGGTAAGAATATTAAATCAGGAATATGGTTTGAAAATTCCAGGAGTACAGACACCTAAAATTTTAGGAACAGATAGTAATGACAATGTATACTTTGGAAATTATGTTGATGAAAAAATCACAAAGATATATTATGGAGTTATTTCAAATAAGGTGATTCAATGGAATGAATTAAATTTACCAACAGCTACAGCTGAAAAAAATATTTTAGTTGATTATTCTGGGAAAGTTTATATTAATGATGAATTGAAAGGCCAAGTTACAGAGCTAACTTCAAACAAAACAATTCAATATAAAGGTAAGTTATTACAAACTTATTCAAATGGAATAATTTCTACAGATAATAATAAGCTAATAAAAAATATATTGAAATAGTATATGCTTAATTTATAAAGGCCGTATGCAACTAAATATTTAGTTGCATACGGCCTTTATACATTGATTTCTATTTTCTTATTATATGTTATGTATATATAGTGACTTAAATGTGTGTAGAGCTGTTCCACCTTAATATTGGTAGAAAAATGTATAAAAGTGTCGATTTTTATACAGTTGTCCACCAACATTTTAATGGAATAGTTCTATAGGGGGTAAATCTAGCAATAATCCTATTGATACTAAATTTATGTTGCGAAATTTTTATACTATTTATAAAAATAAAAAATATATATTACTAATATTATTTTTTGGGAGAGATATGCATGGCTAATGGTGCAGAATGGATTGTCATGAAGGATAAGTATATTTGGGATTTTTATATAGACTATGAAGAAAAGTTAGTAGCTAATTTAATTTATCAAGACAACATAATAGAGGAAAAAATAATTGATATAGAAGTAGAAGAATTTAGTCTAGCTGAAGATTTAAATAAAAATATTTGTGGTGTTTATTTAAAAGAAAGTAAACTTTATTACTTTACATTTGATTATAAGAAGATATTTAAAAAAATACTTTATACTAGCAAAAAGTATATTGCAGAGCTAACAGTGGTAATACTAGGAGATGAAATAAATATACTATTTATAGAAAAAGTTAGATTAAGAAGTATATCGGGTAATATCATAAATTGTGTCTATACAAATGATAAAATGCAAGTATCATCAGTAGCTGAAATCAACTTGATATCACAAAACAATACACATTATCAGATAGAGAAATTAGGTGATAATTCTATAATGATGCTTTATCTAAATAAGAAATTGGATCAGATTAAAGTTAATGCGAATGTCTATAAAAAGAGACATTGGGATAATGATATCAATTTATATGAGATAAAAGGTAGCAGAATTGAGATTAGTTGTATGTATATAGATGATAGGATAATAATTTTAAATCTATCTAAATATATGGGCAAAAATATATTAGAATTAGTTGAAATAGAAGATGGAAAGAAAAGTTCATATACAAAAATATTTGAATCTAGTGGAAAAATATTTAATAGCTTTTTGATGAGGGGCAAAGATGAATTATGGATAATTTGGCAAGAGGGAGTTGAATTATTTGGAGCTAAATATGGTGATGATTTTAAATATATTTATGTAAAAGATTTATCTTTAGAATTGCAGGAAAATGAAGAAATTCAATTATACAACTGTATTAACATCAATACTAATCAATGTATGAAAGTTTTGGGTGGAGAAAGAGCGGAGTTTAACTTTATTTCTCCTAATATAATATTTAAAGAAAGTAATAGAATATCTTTAGATTATTCCTCAGAAGAAAAACAAGATAAATTTAATTATCAGCAAATAAAAGGGAAAATTGACAACATTAAAAATGAAAAGATTAAAATAGAACAAGTTCTTAAAAGTTTAGATGCTGATTTTAGAAAGGCAAGCGCTGGAAGTAAAGTTTTCCTAGGAAATAGTGATAAGGATGATGATAATTATAAAGATTTGAAGAAAGAATTGGAGAATGTAAAAAAGATAAATAATGATATTTTGAAAGGGTGGGTGTAACATTGGTACATACAAATGTTACAGTAGGAGCCTGCAGATAGATTTTGTACAATGTAAGCATATATAGATACCATATTAGTGGCAAACATCTAGAGACAGTAGATGGATTTGTGTAAAAGCACATTTATCTACTGTTCACTACCATCTCATAGAGGCTTGAAATATAGTGTTTATCTGATGTTTCTTTCTTTTAATATTTCATATATAGTTTTAGAATTTGTATCTTCCATGGTATAACCTAGTAAGTTTACAACTTCTTTTATCTCATCTTCATTACTAGATTCAATTTCTATATATGGGAAAGGACAAAAACTTTCATCATTTATGTCTATTTCAATTAGAGTATTTTTATATTTATAACTTTCTCTATATTTTTTTACAGATTGTACAAGAACAAGTCCTAAGGATTTAAATAAGTTAATAGCTTCTTTATCATCGCTAACTATAATTTCATTTTCCTCCATAACTTTATATCCATCTTGGCTTAGCATTTTTTTTGTTGTCATATAATATACCATAGTATTTGTAAGTGTATCTTCTACAATTCTTACTCGAGCATATCCTTTATTTTTTAGTAATCTTCCATCTTCAAAATCAAAAATATTGTTTATTTGATTTTCAGCTTTAACCTTAGGGGCATTAATTTTTTTCATTAGGTTTCTGATTTTTTCAACATCAATATCAAGGATCCTAGTTTCTAATTCTTTCATAGCTACACCTCATTTGGCAAAAATATTATTTATAAGTTTTTATAGGATATTAATACATTTAACTTGCTATAATTTTATGATATAATAAAAACGATTCAATTAAAAGGGTAGGAGGGTAATTTATGGACCATTTTTTAGAACAATTAGTAGGACCAAAAAGCAATACATTGTATAAGATAGCGAATATAGGATACGTGGTATTAATAGTATTAGGATTATTTTACGCTATACTTGCACCACTTATTTCCTTGTTTATGGTGTCATTGGGTGGTGTTTTATTCTTTTGTAAAAGATATTTATATGTTGAATATGAATATGTATTTACCAATGGAGATGTGGATATAGATGTTATATATCAACAAAATTCTAGAAAGAAAAAAATTCAATTCCAAGTAAAAGAAGTTATGTTATTTGCACCTTGCGATTCTCAGCAATATAAGGATTTTTCAAATAAACCACAAAAAGTAGTAAATGTAGTACCTAAAGGTAATACTGATAGAGTATATAGTGCTATAGTTAGCCAAGGAGCTAATAAGGTAGAAATTCGTATGGTTCCTTCTCAAGAATTTATGGAAGAAAGTTATAGATACAATCCAAGATCAGTAGTTAAATATTAGATTTTTCTTTTATGCAAACTAAAATTAATAGCTTAATATGCAAATCAATTTTTATCAGGACGGTGAGTAAATGGAATATGTAAATGATATTAATATAACCGAAGCAATTTTACATATACTTGACAATAATGCACAAGAACCAATTTTAAATGAGTATAAACTTGAATTAAATGAAGAAGTTTATAAATTCATTTATAGGCATATAGAAAGAGTATTTAAAGATGAGGAATTAAAATATGCTTACTTCAATCCTGAAAGAAATATTGTAAAAGAAGTTTCTCAAGAATATCTAGGTGGAACAAACAATGATTTTGTTGAAGTTTCAAAAGAAATAGCCAGACAACTGTTTGCAGTAATGAATGGTAATGGTAATATTCCTTCTTGTGATCTGATGGTTGCCTCAATATCAACAGATAAAGGTCCTATGTTGGGCATATTAAAGATGGATTATGTAAAGAATTTTACCCATAAAGTAGATTTTGTGCAGAACAAGATAGGAATTAATATTATAGAACAAGCAGCAGGTCTTCCAGCTTCAAGTCAAAGAATTCAAAAATGTGCTTTTATAAAACCTATAATGGATGGAGAGATTCACCTAATGGTAATGGATAAGCAAAAGAAGTCTCAGGGTGAAGATGAGTATGGCGCAAATTACTTTATAAATAACTTTTTAGGTTGTACTATTGTAAACAACGAAAGGGATATGACAAAGAATTTTGTAAAGGCTACAGAGACATGGACACGAAATAATTTTACTGATGATGCTGATAAGGCAGAAAAAGTTAGAACTGCTATAAAGACAAAATTAAAGAATGATGAAGTTGTTAAGTTAGAAGAGTTATCACAAGAACTTTTTCAAGAACAACCTCAGCATATTGCTGCATTTAATGATTTTATAAAAAGTCAAGGTGTAGAGGATGAGGTAACTGTAGATAAACAATGGATTGAGAAGAAGCTTAAGCGTGTTAGACTCAAGATAGATAAAGATATAGATTTGTATATTAATGAAGAAGCGTATCATGACTCTAATAGATTTGAGGTTCAGAGAAATGGAGACGGCAGTATAAATTTAGTAGTGAAGCATGTAATTAATTATGTAGAAAAATAATAATTATTACATATAAGTTAGCACCACCTAGTATTAATAAGATAGTAGGGGGTGCTAATTTAATTTAAAAAATATTTTTTATTGTAATGTCTTGCAATTCTTTAATGGCATCTGAGGTGTATTTAACTAGATGTACAGAAGCAAGAGACTCTGCATTATCTCTAACTTTTGTATATTGAGTTAGTTTTAATACTTCATTTGACAAGTTATTTATATCTGTATGATTTATGTAAACTGATATGGATAGAGAATGTTTTTCTACATTATCCTTTACATCTACAGCTAAAGAATAAGCCTTATCCCAATCCTTTTGATTTATAGCAGTTTCAATTTGAAGGCATTTTTCATTTATGTCATCACATATATTTATTAACATGTTATGTGAATAGAGTACAAAGATGAACATTAGTGAGAATAGAATTATAGAAGTAATGGTATTTTTCAAAAGGATCCCTCCTTTATATTTCCTTTACGGTTTGTTTCATAATAAAGTTTGCCATTAGAATTTATTAGTGCTATGTATAAATCACTAATTTCTTTTACTCCACTAGATTTTAGATACTTATGTAACCATTTCTCAGTTTGATTCAATTTTTTTAGTCCATTATGATTAATTTTTCCTTCCACCACTAAAATAATAGGAATGGTTTGCTCAGGGCTTGGCTGAAGCTTTAAATCTTTCTTTGTGACAGGAGAGTTAGCATCCTTTGGAAAGATCGATATTTTACCATTGTTTTCAAGTATTGCAAATTGAATATCTTGAACATTAAAATACCCAGATAATCTTATTGATTCCATAAGATCGTCTAAATTAATACGCTGATTTTTAAGAACCTTTGCGTTGATTTTTCCTTCTTCAATAAGTATACAAGGCTTACCATCTATTATTTTTCTGGCAAGAGGACTTTTTAATTGTACTTCAGATACAATTGTTTCTGAGATTAATAAAGTTATTATTGGGATAATGCCTAAAATTAATGGAAGCCTAGTGTCTTGCATTGGCAAAGAAGCAAGATCTGAAAGCATAATTGTAATTGCAAGTTCATAAGGTTGCAATTCTCCAATTTGTCTCTTACCCATTAATCTCATTACAAATACAACTAAGGTATATAAAATAATAGTTCTTATAATTACAATAAACAATGAAATCACCTCAAAAATAGATTTTACAGAAATCATTCAAAATATTCGCTAATATAACCTAAAATATATGAGCATAAAAGGTGTATAATAATACTGAGAACATAATGTAGGAGAGGATTTTATGATCAAAAATATAATAAGGCAAGGGAAAAAGGAAACTAAATTTTATAGTTGTTTAGATATAGAAAAAGATAAAAATGCAAATTCACCTATTTTAGCAAAATATAATAATAAATATTATGAGTTAGGTGAAATAATACCTGAGGATGGGGAAATAGAATTTGTAGGAAGTTCAGATAAGTTTGGTAATAGGGCATATGTTAGAGCTTTACAATTTGTTTTGATTAAAGCAACATTAGATTTATTTCCTCAATCAGCCATAGCTATTGAACACTCAATTAGTAAAGGCATGTTTGGTGAGATATATAAGGTGAAAGCTTTAGATGAAGATGATATAAACAAAATAAGATCTAGAATGCTAGAGATTATTGAAAAAGATATAATAATAAATAAAGTGAAAATAAAGAGGATTGAAGCAATCAACATATTTGAACAATACGGAATGAAAGATAAGGTTGCTCTTTTAAATGAAAGTAAAAAAGAATATGTTAGTTTGTATGAATTAGATGGAAGATATGATTATTTTTATGGGCAAATGGCTCACTCAACAGGAGTATTAAGAACTTTTGATTTAATTTACTATGAGCCAGGTTTTATATTAAGATATCCTGAAATAAAAAAAGAAGCTATGTTGCCAGAATTTGTAGAGCAAAAAAAGTTATTTTCAGTATTTTATGAAACAGGTAGATGGTTAAAAATCTTAGATGTAGCCCATGTATCATCATTAAACAACAAGATTAATTGTGAGGAACGTGGAGATTTAATAAGAGTAGCAGAAGCATTGCATGAGAAAAAAATAGCTAATATTGCAGATATGATTCATGAAAGAAAGGAAGTAAAGTTAGTACTGATAGCAGGACCTTCTTCATCAGGTAAAACAACTTTTGCAAATAGATTAGGAATACAGTTAAGAGTAAATGGATTGATTCCAATAGCAATATCTTTAGATAATTATTTTGTAAACAGGGAACAAACTCCGTTGGATGACGAAGGAAAGCCAGACTTTGAAAGTTTGAATGCCTTAGATTTAAAGTTATTTAACGATAATTTAAATTCGTTGCTTGCTGGAGAAGAAGTTGAAATTCCAACATATAATTTCATTTCTGGTCAAAGAGAATGGGATGGGAAGAAATTAAAACTACCTGCTAATGGGGTTATAGTAATTGAAGGTATACATGGATTAAATGATAAGCTGACTTCAGAAATTGAATCAAAGTTTAAGTTTAAAATATATATATCAGCATTAACTCAATTAAATATAGATAATCATAATAGAATATCTACTACAGATGTAAGAAAGATAAGGAGAATTGTTAGAGATTATCTTTCAAGAGGATATAGTGCAGAAGGTACTTTAGAAATGTGGGATTCTATAAAAAGAGGAGAAGAAAAGAATATTTTTGTGTACCAAGAAGAGGCTGATATAATGTTTAATTCAACCTTAGTGTATGAATTATGTGTATTAAAGAAATATGCATTGCAAGAGCTAAATAAGATAGATGTTAGTAGTGAACTTTATCAAGAAGCACGTAGGTTAATATCATTTTTAAATTTCTTTCAGGAGATAGATAAGGATTCTGTTCCGGAAAATTCTATTCTTAGAGAATTTATTGGTGGTAGCTGTTTTTATAAGTATTAATGTTTATGTTATGGTTTAAAAAATTGTATGAAATTTAGTGATAATTAGAGAAAATAAAAAACTGTTTAATCTCTTGTATTTATGGAATTAAACAGTTTTTTTGTTTGTATATCATATATATTTTTGTGATGTGTATAGAAGTATTCCACTTAAATGTTGGTAGAAAAATGTCGAATTTTTGTGACTTGTCCACCAACATTATTATGGAACAGTTCTATATGGGGTTGCATAATCAATTGTTAGTCTATTAATAGGTGAAGCCTATCTGACTTAATAGTATAATAAAAAGGTACTATGCTTAGGGATTATTTTAACTTAAAACAATCCCTATTTTTATAAAGAACACTAGACATCAATAGAGGCAATATAAAAGTACCTACTACTAAACTAATGTTGCCTGAATAGTTTAGTATACTTATGGTTATATTTGTAATGAATGCACAAACATAAAGTAATATACCTATAGGTCTTTTTAATAACATAAGTATGCAAGATAATATAAATCCCATATTAACTACTAAAGTTATTATTCCCATAGTAGGAGTAAGTAGTTTTAATGCGAGGATTGACAGTATTGTGCCTATAATTCCTGCAGAAAGTTGTAAACCAACAATTACAAAAAATGATATTGTAAGCTTATTTTTATTAAGGTTCTGTTGTGTCATTGAGGTTTCCTCCATCTAATTAGAATGTATGTATTTTTTTATTTATGGTTTATATAAAAATTATAGCATAATAAGTTTTATTCTACATTAATTTGTAAATATTATATATATATATAAACTTCATTTATTAATGTTTTGAAAGTAAATTTATGAAATTAATATTTTGAATGTTGACACTTTCAGTAGGATGGTTAAAATATAACTATTAGTTGTATTTTTATAAGTCATTTTGTAGATAAAAATCAGAAAAAGATTAGGATTTATTATAAAAGTATAGATGAAAAAACTTATTTTATATAATCATATAAAAGGTAGCGGAGGATTTTACAATGAACGAATATGGTATATTTGATATTATTGGTCCAATAATGATAGGACCATCTTCATCACATACTGCAGGAGCAGCAAGATTAGGAAAGGTAGCAAGAACTATAGCAGGCGGTAAAATTAATTCTGTAATATTTTTGTTGCATGGGTCTTTTGCGAAGACTTACAAGGGACATGGTACAGATAGGGCTTTAGTGGCTGGAATTTTAGGCATGGAACCAAGTGATCCAAAGTTAAGATATTCTTTGGAGATTGCTAAAGAAAATGGTCTTGAATTCGAGTTTAAGGCAGCAGACTTAGGAGATGTACATCCTAATACAGTTAAAATTGTTATGAAAACAGAAAAAGGTTATACGCAAATAGTAGGTTCATCAATAGGTGGAGGTAATGTTGAGGTATCAGAAGTAAATGGAGAAAAGGTTAAAATAACAGGAGCATATCCAACTTTAATAATTTCACATAGAGATGTGCCAGGAGCAGTATCTAAAGTTACTTCTATATTATATGCCAATAATATTAATATAGCGTTTATGAGTGTTACAAGAGCTCATAGAGGAAAGAATGCCACTATGGTATTCCAGTGTGATAACAATTTACCGGTACAAGCAATTGAAGCAATAAAAACTGTGGAATCAGTAGAAAATGTAATTTCTATAGATGTTGTTACGGAGGATAATTAATATGTCAGCGAAGAGTGGATTAGAGTTATTAGAGATATGCAATAAGGAAGGCATTTCATTAAGTGAATATGCTATTAGAGAAGAAGTTGAGAGAAGTAACAATTCAAAAGAAGAGATAATAAGCAAAATGAAAAAGACGCTAGATGTTATGAGAGAGTCAGCAAATGAAGGAAGAGAAAAGAAAGTTTATTCAGTAAGTGGTTTAATTGGGGGAGATGCTTACAAACTGAATAAGTACATAGAAGCTGGAAATACATTAACTGGACCTATAGTTAATAAGGCCATGGCAAGAGCTTTATCTTGCTCAGAAATGAATGCAGCTATGGGAAGAATAGTTGCTTGCCCAACTGCAGGTTCTTGTGGAATTCTTCCAGCAGTAATATTAACAGCAGGAGAAGCTCTAAACAAAACAGAGGAAGAGTTAATAAAGGCTCTTTTTGCTTCATCTGCAGTAGGTATGATAATTGCAAAGAATGCTACAGTTTCAGGGGCAGAAGGTGGATGTCAAGCTGAGTGTGGTTCTGCAGCAGCCATGGGAGCTGCAGCAGTTGTTGAAATGATGGGCGGCTCTGTAGAAATGAGTTTAGATGCAGCGGCTATAGTAATAAAAAATATATTAGGATTAGTTTGTGACCCTGTTGCTGGTCTTGTAGAAATTCCTTGCGCAAAAAGAAATTTTGCAGGGGCAGTATCAGCATTAACTACTGCTGATGTAGTTATGGCAGGTATAAAAAGCAAAATTCCATTTGATGATATGGTAGAAGCTATGTATAGAGTGGGCAAACAAATACCATCATGCTTGAGAGAAACTGCAGAAGGTGGAACAGCAACCACAGAAACAGGTTTAAAATTAAAGAAACAAGTTTTTGGAGATTAAGGCATCTGAAAATAAATAACAAGTCCAAATATGCGACGGATATTTGGACTTAGACAAGGAAACAGGTTCCGCAGATAGCAGAACTATCTAAGGGGTCTGTTGACGTAGTATAAGGTCAAATAGACTAGCAGATGGACTTATTTATTTTTTGAAGATGACTAAGAATATAGAAAGTAGGTAGAAACTTCTTATGGAAAAAATTCAACAGTTTTTAGATAAATATTTTGGCATAAGAGTATTGAGAAAAGAGCAAAAAATAATTGTTGATAATATTCTTTCTCATAAGGATGTATTCTGCTTACTACCAACAGGTGGAGGAAAATCTTTATGCTATCAGTTGACTGCATTGCTTATGGATGGTGTAACCATTGTTATTTCTCCTCTTATTTCATTAATGAAAGATCAAGTGGATTATTTAAAGAATATAGGTATTTCAGCAGAATATATAAATAGCACTCAAACTCCAGATGAAATAGATGACATTATGATAAAAGTGAAAAATGGTGATATAAAGCTTCTTTATATAGCACCAGAGAGACTAGATTATAATAAATTTGTAATAAAGTTTAACAATATTCATGTGAGTCAAGTGGCTATAGATGAGGCACACTGTGTATCTCAATGGGGACATGACTTCAGAAAAAGTTATAGAAATATATTACCTTTTATTAATTCCTTAGAAAATAGACCTATAGTAACAGCCTTTACAGCTACAGCTACAGAAGAAGTAAGAATTGATACTATTAAATTATTGGGACTTAATAATCCGTTTATAGTTTTTGGTGGATTTTATAGAAATAATCTGCAAATTAATGTTCATAAAGAAGAAGATAAACTAGAGTTTGTAAAAGATTATATTAGAGCTCATGAGGATGAATCGGGAATAATTTATTGTAGCTTACGAAAAGAAGTAGATATGCTATATGGAGTTCTATCAGATATAGGGTACAGTGTAAGCAAATATCACGGAGGCTTGAATGATGAACACAAAAATATAAACCAAGAAGATTTCTTGTTTGAGAGAAAAAATGTAATGATTGCAACAAATGCTTTTGGTATGGGAATTGATAAATCAAATATTAGGTATATAATACATTTGAGCATGCCTAAAAATATAGAGGAATACTATCAAGAAATAGGCAGGGGAGGAAGAGACGGAGCTTTTTGCAGGTGTCATTTACTATATAGTAGAGATGATATAAGGACAGCTGAATTTCTAATAAATACTTCTACCAAGATGGATAGGAGGGAAATAGAACTTAGAAAACTTCAAGCCATGGTAGAACTATGTGAGACAGAAGGATGTTATAATGAATATATACTAAATTATTTTGGTGACGCAGTTAAGAGAAAATACTGTGGTAATTGTAGTAACTGTGTAAATAGTGAAGGCTTAAAGGATTTAACATTAGAAGCGCAGAAGATTTTATCATGTATTTATAGAACAAAGGCTCAGTTTGGCATAAGTGTGATGACTGATGTACTTAGAGGCTTTAAGGGAACCAAAATACAGCAGTATAGATTAGATGAGATATCAACTTACGGAATCATGCGTGAATATACCAGTAAAGCGATTAAAGATATTATTAATATAATGTTAGAACAAGGTGTGGTTGATAGAAAAGAAGGTACCTATTCTATGCTAGTTTTAAACAAATTATCTTTGAAAGTTTTAAGAGGAGAAGAACAGGTTTTTGGCAAGTTAAGTGATAATACTGTTTGTGAAAATGAAGAATTATTCAAGAAATTGAGAATATATAGGAAGGATATTTCAAGACGAGATAAAGTTAAGCCATATATTGTGTTTAGTGATGCGGTTTTAATAGAAATATCCAACATGAAACCTAAAAACTTTGATGAATTAAGGTCTATAGGTGGAGTTGGAGATAAAAAGATTGAGAGATATGGAAAAGATGTTTTGGAAATAGTTAAGCAATTTGAAGAACAAGAAAAGAATTAGGCATCATCAAAAATATGATTAAGAGAAGTGTTAAGAGATTACACTTCTCTTAATTTGAGTTATATACTAGGTCATATTTTGAAACATTAAAAGAATATTTAAGGTTCCATAGCCCCATTGAGGATTTGGATATATGTCTCCACTTCTTTTTTCAGTCCCCCTTTCGAGGTAAGCTTTTAAAGTTACAGAGTACATAAAAGGATCATTATTGTCTACAATTCCCCATTGGAAAAGCATTGCACATGCTCCAGCAACTATAGCAGCAGCTACACTAGTACCATTAACTACAGCTGTAGTGTTATTAGGGGCTACAGTTAATGCATTTACTCCACCAGCTGCAACATCAATTTTGCTTACTGAATCATCAGCAAATCCCATGCCAGAGTAATTAGCTATATTATTGTTATTTTGATTATATGCTGCTACTGAAACTACATAGTTAGAGGTAGAAGGGTTGGTTATTGTTCCAAATGGGTCAGAAGGACTGAAGCTAGTTCCCCCAACAATTAGACCTTCTGGTGGTAACCAAGCATTATACCTGCCATCCAATATCAAATCACCAGTTAATCTGATTTTCCATACCCCAGGTTGTAAATCGTAAAATCTTAATCTAATTAATTCATCACCTGTGATTCCGTCAGGAACATAAAAATTGACTTTTAATTGAGTTTTCTCAAAAATGAAGGTATAGACTTCTAAGGTATTAATTAAGGCAGAAATAATACCACTACTTTCTCCAGATGGAGATATAACATCAAGTGACATAATATTAGGAGTATCTACCCAAACTTCAAGCCATAAAAAGTGTTGCTCAGGTGATATGTTTAGGTCTATGGAGCTTACATTACCAACAGCAGTTATGTTTCCAGATGTATGTCCACCAACGGAACGTTGATTACCTGTACCAGATACTACAGTAATTCCGCTATTTAAACAAATAAACTCAATAAATTGTTCTAGAAGCCCTATGCCTTTATGGTTACCAAAAGTACTGCCAAGTGGGAAATATATAACCATAGGTTTGGGACTAGATAATGAATACCGATATAGAAATTCGAATGCAGCCATAACTAATGTAATGTTATATACAGGAACTTTAGTATCAAATCTATCTTGATATGAACGATCTACTAATAGCTTTACTATAACAAAATTACAATCAGGAACTACTCCTCTTAAGTTTGGATTTTTACCAGTAGCGCCTATTAGTCCAGCCATATTAGTACCATGTCCTATTTCGTCTCTACTAGGTACTATATCATAGGCAGATTTTCCTTGTTTGGAAGCATTAATTGCTTCATTAATTTGTGCTTTGGTATACACAGTGCCAAAGGGTAGTGAAGTAGTGTGTGTTTCTTTAGGAGTTACGACAGTTTGGTCCCAAATGTAATCAATTCTAGTGTCTCCTTGCTCAGTCATAAATTCTTCACTTAAATAGTCAATTCCAGTATCAATAATTGCCACATCAACACCTCTACCAGTTAAATTTAAAGGAAGATTAAGTTGCAAAGATGTTGCTTGTGAAGCCTCTAAAGGTGAAATAGCTTGAAGAGTATACATTTCTGCAGGTTTTACATACACAATAGTTGAGAAAAATGGAGGAGTTACATTAATCTCAATATTTTTATTTTTATTTACAGAAACTATAGCATATCTGTCATTTATTATTGTTACAAAATAATCAGGATATTTTGATAGTTCTGCTTGTATATCTCCCTGATATTGAACTATATAACTAAAATAATTTATGTCGTTGAAAATATTATCTTGAATTGTATAACGATTATCCATTAGTAATCCTCCATAATGTTTAGTGGGATTCTTATAAATAAGTTATTAATACTATATTCAGTAAAGTTTTTAATATCACCCCTTGTATAGGATCTGCTAATAATATTGAAGGTTTCTAATAAATCTAGAAAACCATATCCAATATCTCTATTAGGAAATTTATAAATTGGGTTTCTAGATGCTCCATATTCTAAGTAGGATATAATCTTTTTCGAGAAAATAGCCTTGTCATTATTGTCAACTATTCCCCATTCTAGCAGAAGTGCACAAGCGCCAGCTACTATTGCAGTGGCTGCTGAACTTCCTGAAATTGTTGTAGGTGTTCCGCCTACAGAGGTTGTTATTATGTTTTGTCCTAAAACAGCTATATTTGGATTCACTATTCCATTTGCATTATATCCCTTCCCTGAATTAGGTAATATAAAGTTATTATCTCCTAGAGCAGTGACAGTGACAACATTAATGGCTGTGCCTGGAATTGTTAGAGTTTCAAAGGGATCAGGTTGAAGGAATTCTGTGTTTTCAGGTAGCGTGATTCTTGGAGAAAGCCAAATATCATATCTTCCAGAAACAATATAGTCTCCAATCAATTTAAATGTCCATATCCCAGGTTTAATTCTATCAAAATGTATGTGTATTAGTTCATGGCCAGTAAAATGTTCGGGGGTATAGTATTTTACAGTCATGGTAGTGTCTACATATACAAATTTTGAAGTATCAACTTTGTTAATTTTAGATTCAATAATCTTTGATTCTTCTCCTGTAGGAGAGACTACATTAAGTGAAGCTCTGTTAGGTCTTCTTAACCATATATTAACAATAAAATGTTCCATTTCAGCAGGAACTTTAAGTTCTATAGAATTAACGTCATGAACATTTCTTATGATTCCTGAAGCATGGCCTTGAGAACTACCCTCATTTCCAGTTCCAGCTACTAAAACTAAGCCTCTATAGCTGCCAAGGGAACTAAAGTATCTAGAGATTAAATTTGTTCCATCATGACTTCCTTCTGTAGTGCCAACACATAGACAGATAACCATTGGTTTTTGATATTTTAAAAAGGCTTGCCTCAAAAATTCTAAACCAGCTAAGATTTCTGAAGTGTTATAAACAGGAACAGGAGGTACTTTATTTTCGCGTAATGTTTTTTGATATGCAGCTGAAGGAAAAAGTTTAACTATTACAAAACTAGCATCTTGAGCAATGCCTTTGAATTTATTTGTAGCACCTCTAGCTCCTATGATGCCAGCTATTTCAGTTCCATGTCCCAATTCATCTTTAGATGGAACAATACTGTAAGGGTCTTGTTTATTTTTTTGAGCAGCAATGGCAGCATTGATTTGTTGGTTTGAATACACACTTCCCATATATACAGATTGATCTTCACTAATTATACTTTGATCCCAAATGCTCAATATTTTTGAAGTACCATCCTCACGAATGAATTCTTGGTTTAAATAATCTATACCAGTATCAACTAAACCTATTATTATATCAGTACCAGTCAAATCAAGATAAGGATTTATTTTGATTTTATTTATATTGTCTACATCAGCAGGCGCAGTATCTTCAAGAACAAACATAGCTCTAAAGTCCACAAAAATAATTGCAGGAACATCTTTTAAAAGTCTATCAAGATCATCTTCTGCTACAGCTATAACAGCAATAGTTTCAGTAATTATATCACCAACAGCATAGGAGACTTTGTCAATTTGCTCTTTTAAATTACCTCTATATTCAACTAGAAAGTTAGGTGTATTTTCACTATAAAATAATTTTCTTTTCTGTAATTGTATATTAATCATATGAAATCTCCTAATATCAGTGATTTATCAAGTGAAACTTGCTTAAGATGTAATGTATCCCTATTTGAAATTTAATATCAGATAAGTTATTACGTGAATTAATTGATTAATATAAAAAGAAGTTACCTAAGGCTATAAATAAGAAAAATATCAATACTATATGTATAATCATGAGATAATATCTGTGTAAGATATTATCTCATGATAAGTAACTATACATTTCAATTAAAATTAATTTTCATAAAAATAATAAGGCAAACTAACCCCTAAAAATTCATCGTATATAGATTCATAGTTGGGAGAAATAGTTGACCTAAGTTCTGCTATTTTTGACACTCCAACATAGACATCTGAAATTTTGTACCAGGTTGCATAATCTACTTGCCCTGTTACTGGTAGAGTAAATATTTGTTGAAATACTTTGACAGATTCTGCAGTCTTAGGCCCATAAGCTCCATCAACTGCTAACTTAGGAATTAATGGATAATTTTGTGATATACGATTTAAATAAGTTTGCATATCTCTTACAGGAATTCCTTTAGAACCTATAGTAAGTGTGTACCCAGGGTAAGATGAAGGAATTCCAGCCACTGATTTAGCAGTAACTAATTCTATGTTGTTGCCATAGTAGTTTGTTATTATTTGATATGGAGTTTTTCCCTCATCTCCTAGATATTTACTACCCCATTGACTTAGCCATCCAGGACAAGTTACAGATTTACCATCGCAATATTGGGTAAATAATGGCTGCTTGTTTCCAGGTCTTTTAACATAAGTTGAGAACATTTCATCAACTAAGGCACTTACATTATCAAAAATATTTCTACCATAGTTAAATGCTTGATCATAAGCAGTTGAATTAGTTATTTGATATGGTTTGCCCTTGCCTCTATACCATTCTGTAAAAACTCTATTGAGAGTAAAGGATACAACGCAAAAGATATTAGCTCTAATAGTATTTGTTGACCAGTTTGGGAATATTTCAGAACTAATTACGTTCTTTATATAATCCTTAAAATCTACAGTATAGTTTGGAGCAGAATCATCATTTGGGGAACCAGCATGTACAACTATTTGACCAGGAACCACTACTTCGCTCAAAACAACTCCACTAGTAGGAGGAGGTAATGGTTTTATGGGGTCTTCAGGGATTTTAGGTGGAAAAGTTCCAACTAATGTATTAGCTGGTATATCAATAACTTCTACCTGTCTAGTAGATTTAGTTTCTGTAAGATTACATACCTGATAAGCAGTGGAATTTGGATATACCTGACAACCATTTATTTTTATTGGACTGAAGCCCTCTCTTTCAACTGTAATATTGCATAGAGAGTATGGTTTTTGATCTGATGGATTTTGCGAATATTCTATTGGTGGTGTGTCTAATTCTATATCGTTAGTTAATCCAGCTGAGTTTGTTGTTAGTGCATAGGTTTTTTCGCCTGTGGTACTTCCATCTGCAGTTGTATTAGATACAGTTATTTTAGTGTTATCTATAGGGATGAAAGTTTTTTCTTTAAAAGTTTGTAGTTTTAACCTCCCTTTAGCCATAAACGTCTCCTTAGAAATTTATCTATTGATATTTTACGAATAAAAAATCACATTTATGAATATTCTTTATGAATATTTTTCTGCATGAAAAGATCTTTAATTATATCAAATTCTGTGTATTACTAAGTTTTATTTTAGTTAAAAAACGGATTTACAAATTCATTTTACATAAGAAGTATATCGAAGAATTCTCTATTGCCAATTTATTAGAATATTATGAACACTAATATAGTATGGGGGATTTATAGCATAATTTATCGCAAACAGAATATATTTTTACAAAGGGGTGAGTGTATGGATTTTAAAAAAGTAATTTTAAGTGATCGTGAAAATTCTAATAACGAAAAATTTCAAGGAACTTTTTTGGATTACCTTGAAGTGGTTAAGAAGAACCCTGATGTAGCTAAACTTGCGCATAAAAGAATGTATGATATTATAATCAATCAAGGCTATGAAATACTAAAACCAGAAGAGAATTATAGGATAAAAAAGATTTATGGTAATGAAACTATAAGAAGATATAATTTTTTCAAAGATAATTTTTTTGGAATTGATAAGATTATTATGAAATTAGTAAATTATCTACATTCTGCAGCTATGAAAGGGGAAGAAGCAAGACAAGTTTTATATTTAGTTGGACCAGTAGGGGCAGGAAAATCCTCCTTAGTTGAAGCATTAAAAAATGCCATAGAAAATGCAGAACCTATTTATACAATAAAGGGATGTCCGATGAATGAAGAACCTTTGCATTTGATTCCAAAGCATTTGAGAAAAGAATTTGAAGATATGCTTGGAGTACAGATTGAAGGAGATTTATGTCCAATTTGTAGATACAGGTTAATGCACGAGTATAATGGCAGGTATGAAGAAGTTCCTATAGAAAGAAAGAATTTTTCTATAAGATCAAGAAAAGGTATAGGAGTTGTTCCACCTGTTGATCCAAACAATCAAGATACTTCAGTGCTTACAGGCTCAATAGATATATCAAAAATGGATATGTATCCAGAGGATGACCCAAGAATATTTTCACTTAATGGAGCATTCAATGTAGGAAATAGAGGGATGGTTGAATTTATAGAGGTATTTAAAAATGATGTTGAATACCTTCACACTATTATTACAGCCACTCAGGAAAAATCAGTTCCATCACCAGGTAAGGGAGCAATGATATATTTTGATGGTATAATTGTTGCCCACTCTAATGAAGCAGAATGGAACAAATTTAAATCAGATCATACCAATGAAGCTATTCTAGATAGAATTGTAAAGATAGAAGTTCCTTATTGTTTAGAGCTAAATGAGGAGGAAAAAATTTATAACAAGATAATAAAGAAGAGTAATTTTAAGGCTCATATTGCTCCTCACACATTGGAAATAGCAGCTATGTTTGCAATAATTTCAAGGCTTTCACCTTCAAATAAGGTAGACTCTATCACAAAATTGAAGATATATAATGGTGAGGATATAGTTGAAAAGGGTACAACTAAGAAGGTAGATATAATGGAATTGAAGGAAGAGGCAGGTCCTTCAGAAGGAATGAAGGGTATATCTACAAGATTTATAATAAAGGCAATTGATAATGCACTATCAAATTCAGAGAATAATTGCATAAACCCATTGAGCGTAATGGAAAGTATTATAAAGTCAATAAAGGATTTAGATATTTCTCAAGAGGAAAAGAAAAAGTATCTTGCTATAGTTCAAGATACAATCAGAAAAGAATACAATAAGACTCTCGAGAAGGAAGTAACAAAGGCCTTTATTCATTCCTTCAGAGAGCAAGCTGAAAGTTTGTTTAATAATTATTTGGATAATGCAGAAGCGTATGTTAATAAGAGAAAATTAAAGGATGCATCAACAGGGGAACAACTAGTTGCTGATGAGGAATTTATGAGAAGTATAGAGGAACATATAGGTATATCAGAAAGCTCTGCAAAGGGATTCAGATCAGATGTAACCTCATATATGTTCTACATTGTTAGAAATGGCGGAAAGGTAGACTATAAGTCTTATGAGCCACTTAAAGAAGCTATTGAGAAGAAGTTAACAACTTCCGTTAAGGATATATCAAGAATTATTACAAAATCACGTATCAGAGATAAGGAGCAGGATGAAAAATACAACGCAATGGTTGAAGAAATGAAGAATAATGGATATTGTGATTATTGCTGTGATGTGATTTTGAAATACGCTGCCAACAACCTATGGAAGGATTGATAGCATGGCAATCTTTAGAAATCACGATGAGAATCAAGTTGAGCATGATAGGTCAATAGAAGATAGAAGAAGGCATAGGCAGTTAGTTGAAAAATCAATTAAAGATAATTTAGGAAATATACTCTCAGAAGAGAGCATAATTGGAGAATCTAAAAATAAAAAGTTTAAAATTCCTATTAGAGGAATTAAAGAATATCAATTTGTCTACGGAGGAGATGGTTCAGGAAATGTAAGTACTGGAACTGGAGAAGAAAAAAGGGGGGATAAGATAGGACAAGAGAAAATGTCCGGAAAAGATTCACAAGGTGCAGGCAATTCAGAAGGGGAGGAAATATATGAAACAGAAGTAACTCTAGAAGAGTTACTGGATTATATAGTTGAAGATTTGGATTTACCAAACCTAGATAGAAAAAAATATTCTGAGATTTTAGTTGAATCAAGCGGAAGAAAGAGGGGATATCAGAAGTACGGAATAAATCCTAGACTAGCAAAAAAGAAAACTGTTATTGCCAAGTTAAAGAGAAAGCAAGGTAGGAAGAGAGCTTTAAGAGAAAGAGGTATTTCAGAAGAAATTAACAGATTTCCATTTAAAGAAGAAGATTTAAGATATTATAGAGTTAAAATGAAGCCTAAAAGGGAGAGTAATGCCGTATTAATTTTTATTATGGATGTTTCAGGATCCATGGATAATAGTAAGAAGTTTTTAGCAAGATCATTTTTCTTTGTATTATCAAAATTTATTAGAAGGAAATATAATAATGTGGCTTTTGAATTTATATCTCACACAACTACAGCTAAAGTTGTAGATGAGTATGAATTTTTCCACAGGGGAGAATCTGGGGGAACCTATATATCTTCAGGTTTTGATAAGGCATTGGAGGTAATAGAGCAGAAGTATCCAAAGGAGATGTGGAACATTTACTCTTTCTACGCTTCAGATGGAGATAACTGGAGTGAGGATAATGAAAAAGCAGTAATAAGTGTACAAGAAATATGTAAAGTAAGTAATTTGGTATCCTATTGTGAGTTATTACCGTCAACCTACTCTACCACTATGTATTATAGATTTGAAAAAGAAATTAAAGAGAAGAACTTTGTGCCAATTAAAGTTAATGAGAAAAAGGATCTTTGGTATGCAATCAAGCACATTTTATCAAAAGAATTAAAGGAGTAAAGCATATGGGGTATAACGTTAGTGACTTAGAAAAATGGAATGAGAAAATTGAAGAGGCAGCAAAGGAGTATGGGTTAGATTATTATACACAGGAATTTGAGATTATAGGCTACAACGAAATGTTAAGCCATGAAGCATACACAGGAATGCCTTCAAGATACCCTCATTGGAGCTTCGGAAAGTCCTATGAAAAGAATAAAACCTTATATTCTTTAAACCTTACTGGCTTGCCTTATGAAATGGTTATTAACTCAGATCCGTGTATTGCATACCTAATGAGAGATAATACTTTATTGCTACAAATATTGACTATGGCACATGTATATGGACACAATGATTTCTTTAAAAATAATAGATTATTTGTTGAAGGAACAAGAGCTAAAAGTACAGTTGAGATGTTTAAGCTTGGCGCAGATACCATAAGAGGTTATATAAATGATCCAAGTATAGGGTACGAGGAAGTTGAAAGGGTAGTGGATGCAGCACATTCTATAAGATATCAGGTTTCTAGAGTGGCTGGAGAAAAAGATATTTCACAGGATGAAATAAGAGATGGATTGTTAAAAGAATATATGGAGAAATTGCAAAAAAGAGATGATTTAAATTTTAATGATCCTATAGAAAAACCAGATTTGACTAAGTTCCCATTGGAACCAGAAGATGACTTGATGAAATTTATTATAAAGTATGGACAGTTAGAAGAATGGGAGAAGAGCATATTAGAAATAGTCAGAAGGGAGATGTTGTATTTTATTCCTCAGATTGAAACTAAAATAATGAATGAGGGGTGGGCAAGTTATTCTCATTATAATATTTTGAAATCTTTAAACCTTAGTCAAGAGTTACATTTTGAATTCTTAAAACGTCATAATGATGTTATAGCCTCAATGCCAGGAAGACTTAATCCATATTATATAGGCTTTAAAATTTTTGAGTATTTAGACAAGAACTATGGAAAGGATAGAATCTTTCAGGTAAGAAAAATGGATAGAGATAATTCATTCTTAAGGAGGTATTTAACAGAAGATTTATGTAGAGAATTGAATTTGTTTGAATATGTAAAGAGTGGCCGTGACTATCTTGTAAGTGAAGTCTCAGATGAAAATGGATGGAAAAAAATAAGAGATTCCCTAGCTGATAGTACAGGTATTGGAACAATACCTTATATAAGAGTAAAAGATTTAAATTTAAAAACTTATACCTTAACACTAGAACATGTTTACAATGGCAGAACTTTAGATAGAATCTATGCCAGAGAAACACTAAAGAAATTATATGATTTATGGAAACACAAGATTAAACTTTTGACCAAGGACAAGGAAGGAAATGAGTTAACCTTTATTTGTGAAGGGAAAGATAAGATTACTATGTAACCAATTAACTTATCAGTAATATATTATATATGGTAATTAAATTAATTGAGAGGTTATAAGATGGAATTTAATAATAGTGAGACTTATAAGAATTTGCTAAAAACCTTTGCTGGGGAAGCAAGAGCCAGAGATATGTATAATTTTTTTGGAGAAATGGCTAGAGGAGAAGGTTATAATTACGTAGGGAAAATTTTTGATGACACAGCAGCAAATGAATACGCTCATGCAAGAGAGGTATTTAAAAGATACTTAAAAATGGTTGGAAGTACTGAAGAAAATTTAAAGTCAGCAGCTGCTGGAGAGGCTAATGAGTATGAAAATTTATATAAGGAATTCGAAGATACAGCTAGAAGTGAAGGCTTTGATAATATTGCAGATTTTTATGCTGACTTAAGAGAAGTTGAAGAATCTCATAATAAGAGATATAAAGCTTTATACAATCAGGTAAAGGAGGGAACTATATTTAAGGGAACTCCAAATAGTATGTGGAGATGTATGAACTGTGGCTATATTTATGAAGGAGCAGAAGCCCCTGAGTTTTGCCCTTTATGTAAGTTCCCAAGAAGTTACTTTGAACCATACACTCCAGAAACTAAGGAGGGAGAGCGATGAATTTAGTATATCCAGAAGAATATATTTACCCAGTAAATATGCGTGAAATCAGTAAATTTGATTTTGTAGATGAGAATGATGCTGAGGGAGATTATAGGTACAGAACATTTAGAAGTAATAGATATATTGATATATTTTCTGAAATAGATGAAGAGTATTCTAATAAGGCATCTGGAAATAAGTAAGGATTTCCGGTATTCTTTCAATATGATTTTACTTATTTTTTAAAGAAGCCTAAAACTCCATAAATTTGTCATTGTCTGATAGGAGGATTTACGTGGAAAGCTATAGAGAGTTGTTTGATGCTTATTTTATAGAAGTAAATAATATAGCAGACTTGCTAAGCAAATATGTAAACTCCTACAGACTTTTAATTGGAACTGCAGGGGAGTTAAATGGTATCGCCTTAGCTAGAAAAAAAGAAGTAAGAGCAGCCATAGATAGAGCGAATCAATTAGGTGAGATAATTGATGTATTATTAGATGCAATACAAAGTATAGAAATCTGTTATCTTAATTATATTATGTTAAAAGCAGATTTAATTGCAGTAAAAACCCAGAAGAATGTTATACTTACAGAGGTTGATAATGAATTGTTATTCCAGAATTCTTCTAAGAGGCCATTAGGAAATAATGATAGACGGGAATCTAGAAGAGAGGATCGAAATGAAGATGACGCTTCAGAAAATGATAATGACGATAATTTAGAGGAGATTGATACTGGATTTGATGATGAAGGTGATGAGACAGAATAAAGTATTTGCAAATAGATGATAAGTTTTAATATTGTGAAATATGATTATATTGATTTCCTGAAGAAGTATGAATTAAAAAAAATAAGAGCTGCTTAAAATAAAAATTAGATTTTATTTTAAGCAGCTTTATTTGTTATATCTTTTTTAAACTTACTTTACTTATCATCAAATAAGAAAATGCTATTATGAAAATTATAGGAATTATAATACTCATATGAGAGTGAGACTCTCTAATAGCTAGTTCTATAAGAGCTAGAACAGTTACAAAGCTACCAGCAATTGTTATTGGTATACCAGTAAATACTCCGTTAAAATCAGTTACATTATATCTAGCCAATCTAAATGCACCACATATAGGGAATAAAAGCACTAAACAATAACCTAATATTCCTACTGGGCCTAAAGTTTGAAAACTAAAAAGAATATATGTTAATATTGAAGGCGCTACTCCAAAAGAAACTAAGTCTGCTAGAGAATCTAATTGTTTCCCTATATCAGAGGAAACATCAAGGTATCTGGCAACTCTACCATCATATCTATCAACCAAAGCTGCTATAATTATAAATATACATGAAATAAGGAATTTTTTTTCAAAGGTACTTAAAATTGCAAGTACACCACAACCTAAGTTTATGAAGGTAAAAATGTTAGGTATACTACTCTTTTTCATTTAATCACTCCTATTATTATAAAATAGATATAAGTCCATACTTATAGGTATACCAAAAAAACAAGTAAAAATAAAGATATTTAAGAAAAACTTAAGGAAAGAATTGTTGGTTAGACAGATTTTTATCTCTGTGATAATATAAATATATATGTAGTGTGGAAAAAATACAAAAAAAGGGGATAAAGATATGAAAACGACATCTAATAATGAAATATTAGAATCTTTCAATAAAATGTTGCCGTATTTATCTGTTATGTTTGATGGAGAAGCATCTTTTGCAATAACAGATAAGAATAAATATTTATTAGTGCAAAACTGTGAAACTTTACAGCTACAGGCTAAGGCAGGGGATGTAGTTCCATCTGAAGGAGCAATTCATGATGCTATTGTAACAGGCAAAACACTTGTTAAAGATGTACCTAAGCAAGTATATGGTGTTCCTTTTAAATCATATGCTATTCCAGTTAAAGATGATAGTAATCAAGTAATTGGATGCATAGCAGTAGGTAAATCTGTTGAAAAGAGAAGTCAGGTATTGGAACTGTCACAAACTCTTTCAGCTGCTCTTGAACAAATTTCTGCCTCAGTTCAAAATTTAACTGCAGGAGTGCAGAATATAGTTGAGTCAAATCAAGAAATGCTTGATGAAGTAAAGGTTGCTTCAGATAATACAAAGGGTACAGATGATATCTTGAGTTTTATTCAAAATATTTCACATCAAACTAATCTACTTGGAATCAACGCAGCCATTGAAGCTGCTAGAGCAGGAGAGTTAGGTAGAGGATTTGGAGTGGTTGCAAAGGAAATAAGAAAGCTATCTAGTTCAAGTAGTGAGTCTGTTAAACAAGTTAATGAAGTGCTTAAGAAAATTGAAACTTCAGTTAATACTATTTCAACAAGAATAAATCAATCAAGTGTTATTTTTGAATCACAAGCTTCTGCGTTTGAAGAAATATCAGCTTCAATAGAAGAATTAAGTGCAAGTGCACATACTTTAGAGGAACTATCTAATAGATTATAATTTTTAAATAAATACCATAATCAATAATAAAATCAGTATTTATTTGATATAATAGAGTTATATAGGATGTAGGATAGAGGCAGGAGGTACTAATTTGAAAAAAGTAAAATTTATATATAATCCATATTCAGGAGAAAATGAAATTTTAGATAATTTGGACAAAGTGATAGAAATTCATCAAAGCTATGGATATACTGTTGTACCTTATAGAATAAGCAAAAATTGTCCAGTTAAAGAAGCTCTAGAAGATGTAGATAACAGCTTTGACTATATTTTAATAGCAGGTGGAGATGGTACTGTCGACTCAGTTGTGAATGCTATTAAGGCAAGAAACATAGATATACCAATAGGAATTTTGCCTGTAGGGACAGCAAATGATTTTGCTAAATTCATAGGAATACCACAAAACATAGGTGAAGCATGTGTACAAATTCTAGAAAATCCTGAAAGCCTTGTGGATATAGGAAAAATAAATGATAAATACTTTATCAATGTTGCCTCTACAGGTCTATTTACAGATATATCCCAAAAGACAGATGATGAGCTTAAAAATACCATAGGTAAGCTAGCTTATTACATAAAGGGGTTAGGGCAGTTGCCTAATTTTAGAAAACTAAAGGTAAAACTGACTTCTAAAGAAGAGATATTTGACGGAAAAATGTACCTAATGTTAGTGTTTAATGGACAAACAGCCGGCAATTTAAAACTAGCAACAAAGGCTGATGTTTGTGATGGAAAGTTAGATGTGATTGTATTTAAAGCATTAGCAGTATATGAATTACTGCCACTATTTATTAAGACGCTTAAGGGAGAGCATTTAGATGATCCTAATGTTCTTTATTTCAAAACTGATGATCTTTTAATTGAAAGCAGTGAAGATATTGCAGTAGATATAGATGGAGAAAAAGGACCGGCATTTCCATTAACCATTCAATGCATTAAAGATGGTTTGAAAATAAGAGGAATAAAGAAATAAGTAATAATTCATGAATTTAAGAGATATTCAACAATTGTGTGAATTAATGAGAAGACATGATTAAGAAATAAATAAAAATACACAAAATTTTATGACATATTAGTTGCCAAGGATTAATAATTATAAAATAAGAAACTTACTAAGCGAGGGTATTGGTATGAAGGTTATTTTATATTATTTTTTCTTGGCATTTACATTATTATTGAGTATAAATATGTTTTTATGTATTTCTTCTAAAACACCTAAAAAGATTAGAAATATAATTAGGTTTATGATGCTGATAATTATAGTCAGGTATATAGGACTACTATATGTAGGTATAACTGATTCTAATAACACAGTTTTAATGCTTAAGCCAATCAAAAATCTTAATATGATTTTTGTTCCAGGAATTTTGATGTTGGCAAACTATGTGTTTTTTAGAAACAACAAACAAAAGATTACTAGTGTTTATCCATTCTTAGGAATATTCATAGGCATATATGCAGTACTTCTTTGTTTCAGTAAGTATGCACTTTCTATAGGTAAGGATTTTGGATTTCTTTTAATTTCATCTAATGGTATCATGGAATATTTCGTATTCTGCGTAATTTTAGAATTTATCTTTCTTTTAATTTTATATAATATAGGAAAGCCTTATGTTAATAAGCTTGGATTGTTTACTGAGATAATTGCAATATCAGTTAATGTGGCAGAAGCTTTTATGTTCATATTTGGCAAAGGAATTTTTCCAGTGCCAGTATTGGGAGAGTTTCTAGCCTTATTAATTGTTTATTATATAAATCAAACCTTTGTAAGATAAGGCATCTTAAAGCACATAGCTTTATATTATGCTAGTCTATTATTCCTTATACTGCATCAATAGAACATTAGATAGCTAAAAATATCAGTTGTATATTTGGAGTTGTTATTTATTTTAAGATGCCTAAATAAAAAATAAGAGAACTGTATTAAAGGCAGAGATATCTTTGCTTTAATACAGTTCTTTTTATGATTGCTATAAGTTATTTTTTAATTTTTTAATTTTTATATTCTTAGATTTAGTAAATTACATTATTAGCTGATTTTATCCGATAGCTAGCATCCGTAACACTCCAACTTCTTTAAGTTGGAGATAACGGCTGCACGCTCCTGGATAAGTTCAACTAAGATTCAGATGGGGATACACCCCACCTGAATCAAGTTTCACTTGATGAGTATAGAAACAACTAATATATTTATTTATAGGCTAAGAGTTTAAGTTATTTACTTCTAGAATGTGATTTGCCATTCTTTGAAAAAGATCTGTTATTTGGTGCTTTATTATTGCTGACAGTGTTACCTTTTCTAGAAGAAGTATTTTTGTTACTAGTGTTGCTGCTAGAAGCATTATTTTTATTACCAGAGCTACTGGTGCCTCTGCTGTTGCTATTATTTACGTTATCAGTACTTTGCTTATTGTTTGCATTGTCATTGCCAAAGTTTTTTGACTTAGTTGATTTTCCGGATGACTTATGATTCATATTTCTTGGCGGATTCCAATCAATCAAGCATTTAGGTCCTTTACCAATTAAATCTTCTCTATTAGCCTTTATAAGAGCCTTCTTAACTAAGTTATAATTCTTTGGAACATTAAATTGCAACAAAGCTCTTTGCATATCTTTTTCTTCCTGAGTTTTAGGCGTATAAACTTCTTCACCTGTAAGTGGATTAACTCCAGTATAGTATATAGTAGTAGATAAACTACCAGGAGTTGGGTAGAAGTCCTGAACCTGCTCAGGTGTATATTTCATTTCCTTTATATATAGTGCAAGCTCAATAGCAGCATTTAAATCACTACCAGGATGTGAACTCATCAAATAAGGCACAAGGAATTGATTCATCCCAACCTGCTTATTTATTTGATGATATTTATTTACGAATTTATCGTAAACATCTCTGCCTGGTTTGCCCATTTGAGAAAGAACTCTATCACTTATATGCTCAGGAGCAACCTTCAATTGACCACTAATATGATGCTTACATAACTCTCTAAAGAATTCAGTATTCTTATCATGAATTAAATAATCATATCTAATACCACTTCTTACAAAGACTTTTTTAATCTTTGGTATGTTTCTAACTCTTCTCAAAACAGATAGATATTCAGTGTGATCAACAATTAAGTTTTTACAAGGGCCAGGGAACATACATTGCTTGTTCTTACAAGTACCATGCTCTATTTGCTTTGTACAAGCTCTATGTCTAAAATTTGCAGTAGGGCCACCCACATCATGAATATAACCTTTAAAATCATCAAAAGTAGTTAAGAGTTTAGCTTCATCCACAATAGAATCGCCAGTTCTGTTTTGAATAACTCTTCCTTGATGGAAGGTTAAAGCACAGAATGAACAAGAACCAAAGCATCCTCTATGGCTAGTTATAGAAAACTTAACCTCTTGAATTGCAGGGATTCCCCCTAAAGGTTCATATATAGGATGGTAAGCTCTTTTATAAGGAAGGTTATAAGTAAAATCCATTTCTTCCTCTGAAAGTGGCAGTTGAGGAGGATTTTGTACAAGATACCTATCCCCATGCTTTTGAATAAGTCCCTTACCTATAACAGGGTCTTGTTCATAAGATTCTAATCTATAACTATCACCATAAGCCTTTTTGCTTTCTTCAACGTCTTCAAAAGCAGGTAAGGTTACATAATTATTTATGGCAGATACATCCTTTGTAAGATAACAAGTACCTCTTACATCAGTCATATTCTTAACTGTCATACCATATTTAAATAAGTCAGCCACTTGAACAATAGTCTTTTCTCCCATACCATACATCAAAAGGTCAGCCTTTGAATCTACAAGGATACTTCTTCTAACTTTATTATCCCAGTAATCATAATGAGCAAATCTTCTAAGACTAGCCTCAATACCACCAATTAATATTGGCATATCTTTAAAAGCTTCACGAATTCTATTGCAATAAACTATAACTGCTCTGTCAGGTCTATGTCCAGATTTGCCGCCAGGGGAATATAAATCATCATGTCTTCTTCTCTTGGCTGCAGTATAATGGTTAACCATTGAGTCAATATTACCTGAATTCACAAGAAAGGCATACTTAGGTTTGCCAAGTCTCTTGAAATCCTCAGCATTATGCCAATCAGGTTGAGCAATGATTCCTACTGTGTAGCCATTGGCTTCTAAGGTTCTACCTATGATGGCAGTACCAAAGGATGGGTGATCCACATAAGCATCACCAGTAACTATTATAAAATCTAATTGATCAATATTTCTTTTCTTCAAGTCTTCCATGGAGATTGGTAAAAATTCTTTTGCTAATTTCATTTAATATACTCCTTTATCACTAAGAATCTTCAAAAGATAAGCAAGTTGTTATTCATTTTTAGATTCCTTAAGTACAATAAGATATGATAACACAACCACAGACAAAATTAAAGATAGTTCATAGTAGGGAAATATTTATATAAACCTATAAAAAAATAAACCTATAAAAGTTTAAATATATGTTTATATAAAAATATATAAATATTTATAGTGAAAATCAGCTTTGAGAGTGATTACGATGAAATAGATAAAAAACCTAATCCCGAAAGTATAAGAATGTAATCAATATGGAATTAATATATTAAAATACATAAATAGAAATATTTTCTCGAAATGCAAAATATATAATAGTAAGATTAAGGTAAACGATTAATTAATAAAAAAAGTATAAACGATTAAGCTTATAGGGAAGGTGATGGGGAATGTTAAAAAAAATATTTTTAGGAACAAAGTTTATTTTTGTTTGCATTGTAATAATGGTGTTTTTTAGTTTTACGATGATAATAAATATAACCAATATACAAGAAAGCTACAAGGAACATAGTAGCTCAGATACGAAAAATATGCTTTATCTTGGATTTACAGGTTCAAATGAAGCTAATCATATAGATTCTGATGGAGATGAAAAAGATGATAAAAGTAAAATGGTAAGTGCAAAAAAGGCATATATAGACTTTTTAAAGAATGTAAGGCAAAAGAAAGACATAATAATTAAAGTTAGTTGGGGAAATATGGGCTTTGTCAATAAAGATAATAATGTTGGATTATACTTTAATGGCAGATATGATTGCCCTTATCATATATTAAAAGGAAGATTTTTCACTAAAGAAGAAATGGATAGTAAGGATAAGAAGGTAGTTATAGGCAAGGATGTACTTAGTCAGACTATAAAAGAAGGAGATAAGACATATATTTTATGCGGACAAGATAAATATGAGGTTATTGGTGTAGTTGGAAAGGAAAAGATTTCTACCTTATATGACGATATAATCTTATGCAACTTAACTAATTTTGCTGAGGCAAAAGAAAGTATAGCAAATTTAGAATGGAAGATAGATAGTAACGTTTATGATATTTCTCAACTAAGAAATATTATATCAACCTATGATAGTAATCATTTACTTATGGGTACTTCAGATGAAATGCCAGCAGCCTTAAAACAATCCCTTAGATATAATACTCAAATGTTTATTTCAACTATATTAATAGGTATAGCTGTATTTTTAGGATTAGTACAAGCTACGGTTTATTGGATTGAAAATTTAAAGTTAGAAATAGGCATAAGAAAAAAGTGTGGAGCAAGGGATTTTGAGATTTTATGTTTAATTATGAAGAGATATTTTATAGTTTCCATTGTAGCTACTATAATTTCTTTGGGAATCTTGGAGTTTGCGAAGAATATATTTAAATTTGAATTTCTCCAATATGCTGACTTTAATCTTATGTTAAAGATATTATTTGTACAAATTATAGCAGTAGGGTTAATTCCTTGTATGGTATTTTTGTTTAACATAAGAAAAGCAAGTATAGGCAGTCTATTAAGGGAGGAGTAGCTATGAATATAAAATATGCTTTAAAAGCAATCTTAAGCAATAAATTATTATCCATAGTATTGATAATAGAATTAATTTGTGGATACTACTCATTTTATAATATTTTAGATTATCAAAAACAGATAAATGAAGAATCTAAGAAGGTAAATTTTATATATGGCAATAAATCACTATACCAAATGACATTAAACGGTTTTGGCGGTATGGCGTTTAAAGATAGCGAAAAAGCTATAGATTGTATAAAAGAATTACAAAAAGCAAAAGAATATACTTTTACTGTAGGAAATAAAATGCAAGCAGATTTAAAACCTTTTTCAGGCTGCTATAAGTTTAAAATTTCATCATTACCTATGTCTTCTAGTGTAGTTTCCGTAAATGGATTTGTTGCCAATGAAAATGCAGTGAATAGCTTTAATCTACAGGTGCAGGAAGGAAGATTGTTTAATCAAAACGAATATAGTATGGGGAAGGTAGATAATATATACCCAGTAGTTTTAGGGGCAAATTATAAAGGATATTTTAAAGTAGGAGATATAATAGATGGCGTTAAGTTAATGCATGACACTGCTATTAAGATTAAAGTAATAGGTATATTGAAAAAAGATACTAGCATACCAATAAAGTTTGATAATTATAATATATTTTTTCAATCAGAAAAGGCAAATCCTAATTTTGTGAATTTAGATAATTATGTTTTAAAACCTTTTATTACTAATACATCTGAAATTGATGCCACAGAAATAAAATCAGATATGTTGGGTAATTTTGTTGTTTTAGACAAGAGTTATTCAGAAGAAAAGAAAGAAAAGATATTAAATGATATTAAAGATAAATTAGAGAATGCTACAGGAGATAAATTCATAATAACAAGCTATGATAAGGATATTACAAAACAATTAGATCAATATATTAATTCAAGAAATACTTATTTGTATACTTCAATCACAGTATTAATATTCTTATCTATAACAATAATAGTATCCATGCTGAGTTCTATAAATAAGAGAAAAAAGGAATTTGGAGTTTATATCTCAAGCGGAGCTAGAATGAAGGATATCATGAGTATGATCAGTTTGCAGATGATATTAATATCAATTATAGCGTTGATGTTTACAATTATAGCTATATTAATTTATTATAACTTCTTTGATGGGGATGCACTATTAAGTGCACATGATCCTAATATACAAACTAAATCATTAGATTTTAGAATATTAGCAGTGCTTTTATTTGGGGGAGTAGCTTACTCAGCTATTGCTTCTTTGATTCCAATAAGGAAGATAAAAAAATTGAATATAAGTGATTTATTAAGAAGGGATGATTAGTATGGAAATTTTACGATTAGAAAATATACACAAGGTTTATGGTAAGGGCAATCTTCAGATGGAGGCTTTAAAGGGAGTAAATTTAGTGGTTAATGAAGGTGAATTGATTGCTATAATTGGTGTATCAGGTTCAGGAAAGTCAACTCTTCTAAATATAATAGGAACCTTAGACAAAGCAAGTACAGGAAAATATATTTTAGAAGGTAAGGAAACAGAAAAATATTCAGAGAAAGAGATGGCCAAGCTAAGAAACAAGACTTTTGGTTTTGTGGTTCAGCATTTTGCACTGATAAAGGGTTTTTCAGTATATGATAATGTTGAAATTCCTTTAGCTTATAGTAAGGGGAATAAAAAAAAGTATGAAGAAAGAGTAAAAACTATGTTAACTAAGCTAGGAATTAGAGACAAAATAGATAGTAAACCTAATCAACTTTCAGGAGGACAATGTCAAAGAGTTGCAATAGCAAGGGCTTTGGTAAATGATGCAAAAATACTCTTAGCAGATGAACCTACAGGAGCTTTGGATAAGCAAACAGGACAGGAAGTTCTTGATATATTTAAGAAGCTTAATGAGGAAGGAAAAACCGTAATAATTGTAACTCATGATGAAAAGATTGCAAATCAATGTAATAGAGTTATAAGAATGGAAGATGGAAAGATAGTAGAGGATAAATCCCTTATAGAAGTAGTCCAATAATAGATTTTATGAAGAACTTGGTGTAGTGGCAGAAAATCAGTCTTGTGTAGCAGCAGTGCTATTATAAGTTTTCTTAAAAGCTTCAGTTAGTAAGTAGTGGGTTAAATTGTGTATAGAAGTATTCCATTAAAATGTTGGTGGACAACCTATAATAATTCGACAAAATTCTACCAACATTTAACTGGAATAGTTCTATAGGGCTTTTTAGAGTTATAAAGCATAGTATAGGAAGATAATCTATATTAGGGGAAGACTTATGTGCTTATATTGCCAGATTATTTATACTTGTAATGGATTAAATGAATACAAAGTAAGTAACTAAACTTTAAAAACAAAAATATATTTATTTCGACTATAGACTTCACATTTCAGCTTTTTGACTACACTTTATCTTTTGTTTCATACAAAAATCTCTTTTGACAGATAAATGATTAAAAAAATGATATTAAAAAGCGATTATATAAACAAAATTTCAAAAAAATGAAAAAAATAAATAAAATATGTTGAAATGGAATAAAATTCAATATATAATAATATAAAGTAAACGATTAACTGGAGGAACTTATAATAATTAATAAATGGTACCTAAATATTAGTTATTTTATAAAGAATTTTGGTTTGGTTTACTCAATAAGATAACTAATTATTTAGGAGGAGAGAAATATGAGAAAAAGAACAAAAAGAACTTTAGGGTTAGCTACAATTTTAGCATGTAGTCTTTCAGTGACAGCTTTTGGATTTACTGCAGATAAGTATAAAATAGGGGCTGTAGCAGGTTATTGTTACTGTGGATTGTATGGATATCAACATGCTATAGAAGCAATTAGATATGAAAAGGAGGCAGGTAGAAGAACAGAGGGAAGTGCTAAAATTGGGACTGCGTATAGTGGACATCATGGTAGGATTTACGCTCAGATTGGAGATTGTGTAGGTAAATCAGTTGAGATTACAGGTCCGGGATGGAGCCTTACAACCCCATTTGATATTTGGGGGCGCTATCCAGTTACAGAAATCCATAGTTATACTCCATATTGATTAAATATAAACGATTAATTTATAGGGAAGTTTACAGCTTCCCTATTTTAAAATGAGGGAGGGAATATGGTTAAAAAAACTTTTTTAGGAACTCAATACATATTTATATGTATAGTAATAATGGTATTCTTTAGTTTTACGATGATAATAAATATAACAAATATACAAGAAGGTTATAAGGAACATAGCAGTTCAGATACAAAAAATATGATGTATATTGATTTTGTACAATCAGATGGAACTAAGGATATAGATGCTGATGAAAAGGATAGTAAAAGTAAAATTGTAAGTAAAAAAAAGGCATATATAGATTTTTTAAAGAGTGTAAGGCAAAAGAAAGATATAATAATTAAAGTTAGCGGCGGAATTATGGGATTTATAAATTCAGATTATAATGTTGGATTATATTTTAATGGCAGGTATGATTGCCCTTATCATATATTAAAAGGAAGGTTTTTTACAAAAGAGGAGATGGAGAGTAAGGCTAAGACTGTAGTTATAGGCAAGGATGTAGTAAGTCAAACTATAAAAGAAGGAGATAAAACATATATTTTATGTGGGCAAGATAAATATGAGGTTATAGGTGTAGTTGGAAAAGAGAATGCTTCTACATTATATGATGATATAGTTTTATATAATTTAATTAATCTTGCGGATAGTAAGGAGAATATAGGAAGCATAGAGTGGAAAATAGACAGCAATGTTTATAATGTTAATGAATTGAGAAATATTATATCAACCTATGATGATAGTCACCTACTTAAAGGTGCTTTCTATAAAATGCCACCAGCATTAAAAGACTCTCTTAAATACAATACTCAGATGTTTATTTCAACAGTCTTAATAGGCATAGCTGTATTTTTAGGATTGGTACAAGCTACAGTATATTGGATTGAAAATTTGAAACTAGAAATAGGAATAAGAAAAAAGTGTGGGGCAAGGGACTTTCAAATTTTATGTTTAATTATGAAGAGATATTTTATAGTTTCCATTGTAGCTACTACAATTTCTTTTGTTGTTTTGGAAATTGTGAAGAACATATTTAAATTTGAATTTCTCCAATATGCTGATTTTAATCTTATGTTAAAGATTTTACTGGTACAAATTATAGCAGTAGGGTTAATTCCTTGTATGGCATTTTTGTTTAGCATAAGAAAAATAAGTGTAGGCAGTTTATTAAGGGAGGAGTAGCTATGAAGATAAAATATGCCTTAAAAGCAATCTTAAGCAATAAATTATTATCTATAGTATTGATAATAGAATTAATTTGTGGATACTACTCATTTTATAATATTTTAGATTTTCAAAAACAGATAAATGAGCAGACTAAGAAGGTTAATTTCATATATGGGAATGTATCTGTATATAGTATTCGTCTAAAGACCACTGGCATTATGGGATTCAAGGATAATGAAAAGTTATTAGCTTGCATTAAAGAGTTACAAACATCAAAGGATTATAAATTTACTATCGGAAAAGAAAGTGATATACGTTTGAAAAAATTTAGGGGATTTGAAAATTTTAAAGCAGGAGAATCCTCCAATTGTAAAATAGATAATGTAGAATATGTATATGCAAATAGTTTTGCTGTTAATGAAAATGCAGTGAAAAGTTTTGATTTACAAGTACAGGAAGGAAGATTGTTTGATGAAAATGAATATAGTAAGGGATCTGAAGATAATATATATCCAGTTGTTTTGGGAGCAAATTACAAAGGCTACTATAAAGTTGGAGATGTAATAGATGGGTTGAAGTTAGAGGAGGATATAGGTGCTAAATTCAAAGTAGTTGGTATATTGGAAAGAAGTGCTAGTATGCCACTAAAGTTTGATTATAATAGTATATTTTTTCAATCAGAAAAAGGAAGTCCTAACTTTGTGAATTTAGATAATTATATAGTAAGACCTTTTTTTGATGATGCATCTAGAAATACTGCAGATGATATGTTTTTTTGGGCTTACAGAAATTTCGCTATTTTAGATAAGAATTATTCAGAAGAAAAGAAAGAAAAGATATTGAATGATATCAAAGATAAATTAGAGAATGCTACAGAAGAAAAATTCATAATAACAAGCTATGATAAGATAATTACAAAACAATTGGATCAATATATTAATTCAAGAAATACTTATTTGTATACTTCAATTACAGTATTAATATTCTTATCTATAACAATAATAGTAGGTATGTTGAATTCCATAAATAAGAGAAAAAAGGAATTTGGAGTTTATATCTCAAGTGGGGCAAGAATGAAGGATATCATGAGAATGATTGGCTTACAGATGATACTAATATCAGTTATAGCTTTGATTTTTACAGCAGTAACTATATTAATTTATTATCATTACTTTGATGGTGATGCGTTAATGGATAATCCTTATATAAAAGTTAAATCATTAGACTTTAAAGCATTAGCAGTGCTTTTATTTGGGGGAGTAGCTTATTCAGCTATTGCATCTTTGATTCCAATAAGGAAGATAAAAAAATTGAATATAAGTGATTTATTAAGAAGGGATGATTAGTATGGAAATTTTACGATTAGAAAATATACACAAGGTTTATGGTAAGGGCAATCTTCAGATGGAGGCTTTAAAGGGAGTAAATTTAGTGGTTAATGAAGGTGAATTGATTGCTATAATTGGTGTATCAGGTTCAGGAAAGTCAACTCTTCTAAATATAATAGGAACCTTAGACAAAGCAAGTACAGGAAAATATATTTTAGAAGGTAAGGAAACAGAAAAATATTCAGAGAAAGAGATGGCCAAGCTAAGAAACAAGACTTTTGGTTTTGTGGTTCAGCATTTTGCACTGATAAAGGGTTTTTCAGTATATGATAATGTTGAAATTCCTTTAGCTTATAGTAAGGGGAATAAAAAAAAGTATGAAGAAAGAGTAAAAACTATGTTAACTAAGCTAGGAATTAGAGACAAAATAGATAGTAAACCTAATCAACTTTCAGGAGGACAATGTCAAAGAGTTGCAATAGCAAGGGCTTTGGTAAATGATGCAAAAATACTCTTAGCAGATGAACCTACAGGAGCTTTGGATAAGCAAACAGGACAGGAAGTTCTTGATATATTTAAGAAGCTTAATGAGGAAGGAAAAACCGTAATAATTGTAACTCATGATGAAAAGATTGCAAATCAATGTAATAGAGTTATAAGAATGGAAGATGGAAAGATAGTAGAGGATAAATCCCTTATAGAAGTAGTCCAATAATAGATTTTACGAAGAACTTGGTGTAGTGGCAGAAAATCAGTCTTGTGTAGCAGCAGTGCTATTATAAGTTTTCTTGAAAGTTTCAGGTAGTAAGTAGTGCGTTAAATTGTGTATAGAAGTATTCCATTAAAATGTTGGTGGACAACCTACAATAATTCGACAAAATTCTACCAACATTTAGCTGGAACAGTTCTATAGGGTTTTTTAGAATTATAAGGTACAGTATAGCAAGATTAGTATGTTTATAAGTTAATACAAAAGAGAGTAATAGATATTTTAAGGCATAATAATACCATGATAAAAATGATTATATAATGTGTAAATAATGTTCTACATTGATAAGCAGGTGAGGTAGAACTAAATATGCAGTTTATTTATTGAAACATATATAAAGAATGAAATTAGAATTTAAATCATAATGTTTTTGTTATATTGGAGTTAAGCAGTAAAAATACAGACTGTTTGACTCCATTTTAATTTAGTTTATAATCATGCTTTTCTATATTTTTGTGGAAGCAATAGATAAATACCATAAAAACCACAAGTTGAATATATGGATATGGAGTTTTTGCTAAAAGACTGTGAGATAAGTTAACATATATAATCAAAAAATATACAAAAAATATAGCTAAATACATAGAAAAAATGTTAAAATAATATGAATGTCTTAAACAAGTTTTATGTTTAAGAAAATTAATAACGTACATCAAGATGAAGTGTAAGTTTCAAAAAATGAGGAGTGAAAAGAATGGATTCTGGGCCTAGTACGGAGTTGAAAAATAGGAGAAGAGAGATTATGTAAGCAACAACTGTTTATTTAACATTGTTTCTCTTCTTCTCATAAGGAGGAGGAAGAATGATGAATAAATTAGCTTTTTTTAGATTTAATGATGTAATTAACAGGGATGTATTTGATGAGTTTGGTGAATCATTAGGTTTATTAAAAGATGTATATACTACATCAGAAAATGGCACATTAAGAGTAATTGGGTACAAAATAAAAAGAGGTAGTCTTATATTAGATTATGAATTCAGAAGCATTAACTTTTTTGAAAAGGATAATGGACGAATCAAGATTTTAACTAAGGGCAGTAGAGAAATATTACCTCGTACTTATAGCTATTTATTGTTTAAGGATCTTTTAAATAATAAGGTTGTAGATTTAACTACGAAAAAGGTAGTTAAGGTAAATGATTTGGCTATGGAAGAAATGGCAGGAGAAATCAGAGTTACCAAGGTTGAGTGTTATAACATAACAAAGTACAAGGGTGCTACAATTAATAAATTGTTAGGAAAAGTGCTACCCCTAATAGGAAAAAAAGCAGAGAAAACAGTGCTTAGATGTGATGAGATTGAAGTTATCAAGCTTTCAGAAGGAGCACTTAATATATCATCAAGATTTAATAAATTATCTGCAATGCATCCAGCTGACCTTGCGGATATCATTGAAGATTTGGATGTAACTCAAAGAAGAGAGATATTTGAAAACTTAGACCAAGATTTAATTGCAGATACATTAGAAGAAGTAGAACATGAAATGAAGGGTGAAATTATAAAGGAACTTAGTGAAAGTAAGGTTGTTGAAGTTCTAGAAAGTATGCCTAATGATGAAATCGCTGATATGTTAGATGAACTTGATGATGAAGAAAGAGAAAAGCTACTAGTAAGCCTTCATAATGAAGATGCTGCAGAAGTAAAAGAGTTGCTGAAATATGAAGATGAAACTGTAGGATCAATTATGAATACAGATTGCATAACAATTAACCTAGATATAACTATTAGGGAAACTATAGAATTAATTAAGGAATTAGATCCTGATGAAGAAGTTATGCATAATGTATACATAACTGATAATGATGGAAGAATTGTTGGTGTGGTAGGTTTAAAAGATATACTATTAAATAGCGATGAGATAAATTCAAAAAGAAAGCTTAAAGAATTTGCTGTTTTAGATGTTAAAAGTTTAAACTATAAAGGAAACATAGGTGAAGCAGTAGAGGCTATGGATAAGTATGATTTATTATCTATTCCTGTAGTTGATGAAGATAATAAAATATTAGGTGCAGTATTGATTCACGATGTTATTGATGAGGCATTATATCCTGTTTGGAAGAAAAAGAATAGGGCTAAATAATGTTTCCATATGTACCATAAAATTTAAATATATAAATTCCTACCTAAATACTTGACATTTAAAATTGAAGTTGTATAATAAAATCATAGTAAATCGTATCACATTACTAAGAATTGAATAATAAATGCATTGATAAAGTAAAGTAGCATAGTGGAATATTACAGAGAGAAAGCAGTGCTGAGAAGCTTTTATAGAGAAATTATGTGAAGTGCCCTTTTGAGCAGGAACCGGAAATTTAAGTATGGTATCTCGGGATTACCCGTTATAGTAATAGAACATTTATGTGTTTGAAAAAGGTGGACATATTCAAGTAGAGTGGGACCGCGGAGTATAATACTTCGTCTCTAGATTTTTAGAGGCGGATTTTTTTTATATAAAAATTAATATATATTTGGGGAGGAATTTAAAATGACATTCAAAAACGTATTAGAACTAATAGGAAAAACACCAGTATTAGAGGTAAGCAATTTAGTAGAGCAAGAGGATGCAAATGTATTTGTAAAGCTTGAAAAATTCAATCCAGGTGGAAGTGTAAAAGATAGAGCAGCTTTAGGTATGATAGAACAAGCAGAAAAAGATGGACTTCTTAAGCCAGGAGCTACTATTGTAGAACCAACATCAGGTAACACAGGAATAGCTATAGCTCTAATTGGAAGGGTTAAAGGATATAATGTAGTAATAACAATGCCGGAAACTATGAGTAAAGAAAGAAGAGATCTTTTAAAGGCTTATGGAGCTGAGCTTATACTAACTGATGGTTCAAAGGGAATGAAGGGTGCTATAGCAAAAGCTGAAGAATTGGTGAAGGAAAATGGATACTTTATGCCACAACAATTCTTAAATCCAGCTAACCCACAAAAGCACTATGAAACTACAGCAGAAGAAATATTAAAGGATATACCAGATTTAGATGTATTCATAGCTGGTGTTGGAACTGGTGGAACAGTTTCAGGTGTGGGAAGAAAGCTTAAAGAATTAAAGAAGGACATTACAGTTATAGCTGTTGAACCAGCAAACTCACCAGTTTTATCAGGTGGAAATCCAGGAGCACATAAAATTCAAGGAATAGGAGCAGGATTTGTTCCAGATATATATGATAGTAGTATAGTAGATAGAATTATACAAGTTAAGGATGAGGATGCATATAAGGCAGCAAAAGAATTTGCTGCAAAAGAAGGAGTATTAATTGGTACATCTTCTGGAGCTGCATTAAGCGCAGCTTTAACTGTAGCTAAAGAACTTGGAAAAGGAAAGAAAGTATTAGCTATAGCTCCAGATGGAGGAGAAAAATACATCTCTATGGGATTATATGAATAATATAAATATAAAGTAATTACAGAGGAAGTGATTTCGTTGTTTAAGAACCTTAAGTACGACTTACAAAGAATCTTAGATAGTGACCCAGCAGCAAGAAGCAAGCTAGAAGTATTTATTCTATATCCATGTGTTCATGCTGTTATAAACCATAGAATTGCTCACTGGTTATATAAAAAGAAATTGTTTTTTTTAGCGCGATTAGTATCCCAAACCTCAAGACATTTTACAGGTATAGAAATTCATCCAGGGGCAAAAATAGGTAAGGGCTTATTTATAGATCACGGTATGGGAGTAGTTATAGGGGAAACAGCTGAAATAGGTGATGATGTAACTCTTTATCATGGAGTTACCTTAGGGGGAACAGGAAAAGAGAAGGGCAAGAGACATCCAACAGTAGGTAATAATGTACTAATAGGATGCGGAGCCAAGGTTTTGGGCAATATAACTATTGGAGATGGAGCCAGAATAGGTGCTAACGCAGTGGTGCTAGAGGATGTACCAAATGAAGCAACTGCAGTTGGTAGTCCAGCCAAGAATATTATAAAGGCCAATGCTACTATTATAGAAATAGAAGATTATAGAGGCAAAAAGAAAAAGATGTACAACAATATGATAATATAGGCATAAGGACTTAATTATTTTTTGAAAATGCCTAATAAAAGGGACTGTTTTTACAGTTCTTTTTATTTTATTGAGCTTATTTCTTTCTAATACATACTTGTTATTTATTCTAAGCTATTTAGTAGATTTATCAAGTGAAACTTGATTCAGGTGGGGTGTATCCCCATCTGAATCTTAGTTGAACTTATCCAGGAGCGTGCAGCCGTTATCTCCAACTTAAGCAGAGAACCTAAATCTATGATTTAGTGTGAATCGCTTACTCATCTGACTTTAGGAAGAGGAGTTTCATATAAAGTTGGAGTGTTACGGATGCTAGCTATCGGATAAATTATATAAGTTTCAAGTAAGGTGCTTTGTGCTTTTTGGGTTAGTAATAGTATATGATTACTAAATTATATAGGTAATTAAATAAATATGTGCACATACATCTGTTCTGCTAATATATTTGCAAAGATGCATATAGAACTATTCCACTTAAAAGTTGGTAGAAAAATGTCGAATTTTTGTAGCTTGTCCATTAATGTTTCCACCAACATTATTATGGAACAGTTCTATATATGAAATAGAATCACTTTGTATAGATAAGAGGTATCGTATATTTATGAGCTAGAAACGACGTTATATAATATAAATAAATTATATATTAGTGTCTACTGTACGTAATATTGATGTAGAATATTATTTAGAGCTTATATAAATAAGTACTCTTTAAAATTTATTATAAACTATATATAACATAAAATAGTGAGAAGTTTAGTGGAGTAAATTTAAGAATTGTACACAGTAAAAAGTGTGCGTGTAGTAAGAGAGAGGCAGATGAAGTTAATAATGAAAAGTTCATATAGAAAGAAAGGAGTACATTATAGTGAAACAAGGCATAATAAACTTCTGTAGCAGCATAGGATTATCGGAAGTTGGCTTTATGAAGTGTAGAAGATTTGAAGAACTGAGAACATTTTATGAGGAAAGAAAAAAACTTAATATTGAAAATGAGTTTGAAGAACAAGATATAGACACTAGAATCAACCCTATGCATTACATGGAGGAAGGAAAAACTATAATATGTATTGCCTTTCCCTATCATCATAATGAAGAATATATAGATAATGGATTTTCTGTATATACTAGAGGAACTGATTATCATAGAGTGGTAAATAATTATTTAAATAAAATATGTGCATATATTCAAGAACAAGGAGGGAAAGCTATACCTTTAGTAGATAGCAATACCTTACCTGAAAGATACATAGCAGCTTTATGCGGAGTTGGTTTTATAGGAAAAAACAATATGCTAATAAATAAAAGGTATGGTTCTTATGTTTTTCTTGGAGAAATCATAACTGATTTAGAATTAGTTGATGAAAAGGAAGAAAAGCATTTTAAAGCATTTGATGGCTGTGGTGAATGTGAGTTATGCTATAATGCATGTCCGACAAAAGCGATTAATAAGAATAGGAAGAATCCTAATATATGTTTATCTTACATAACCCAAAAGAAAGATATAGATGAAAAGTGGTTCAAAATTTTAGGTGGAAGAATTTTTGGTTGTGATTCATGTCAAAAGGCATGTCTATATAATCAGAATAAAGAGTATTCAAATATTGAAGAATTTAAGCAATTAGAGTTTATGAAAAACATAGATGAAGATAAAATGATTAGTCTTAATAATGCTGAATTTAATAGTACAATAAAGCATACTTCTTGTGGTTGGAGAGGAAAGAATACAATTATAAGAAATACTTTAATAAGAAAAGCAATTTTTAAAAGAGAAAGTATAAAGGATATAAAACTTAACTCACCAAATTTACAAAGGTATTATAATAGACTTTTAGATGGAAGTGAATTATAATAATTGGGTGGATTTTTATAATTCAACCAGAAAAACTTCATACCATTGTGAGTGGTTGAAGTTCACTATATAGAATTTAAGGAAGTGTTTAAATTATGATGTCACCGTTGTTAATAAAATTATTAGAAATTATGCCAAAGAAAGTACGTGTGGCACTTGTTAGAAAAGGTGTTAGAGGATATATAAAGAAATATGCTGATTTAGAAGTAAACGGCTTAGAGAATATAGATAATGCTAAAGGTCCTATCATTTTCATTTGTAATCATTTAAGCAATGCAGATGCATTAATCTTGCATGAGCTTTTAAAGGATAGTGATCCATATTTTGTTGCAGGAGTAAAGCTTACTACAGATCCTGTTACAAACTTTGGAATGGAAATGGTGAAGACCATAAATATTAAGCCTAATAGTGCAGATAAGGAAGCTATGACTAATATAGTAAAGACAGTGAAGGAAGGAAATAATTTATTTATATTTCCTGAAGGCACAAGAAGTAGAACTGGTGCAATGATAGAGGCAAGAAAAGGTATCCTGTTAATAGTTAGACTAACAAAAGCAACAGTAATACCAATAGGAATTAGTGGCACGGAAAAGGTATTACCTATAAGGCAAGATGGAGATATGGGTGGAGAAAGATGGCAGCAGGGTAGAGTTAAAGTTAACATTGGAACTGCGGTATCCTTGCCTGCTAAAGAGAAGGATGAAGCAAAACATGACTATGAAGATAGATGTTTAACAACTCTTATGAAATCTATAGCTAAATTATTGCCTGAGAGTTATAGGGGAGTGTATGGAGAAGAAAGATAGTAATTAAAGGAGTAATTTTTTATGAAGCAAAAGACAAAATTTATTTTAGAAGAGCTTAAAAAGATGTATCCAGATGCTAGATGTGAATTAAATTTCAATACACCATTTCAACTTTTAGTAGCCACAGTTTTATCAGCTCAGACTACTGATAAAAAGGTTAATGAAGTCACAAAAGAATTATTTAAAAGCTATCCAGATGTGGATAGTTTTTTGACTCTATCTAGGGAAGAGTTAGAAGAAAAGATAAAGGTAATAGGATTATATAGGAATAAGTCAAAAAATTTATTGCTTTTAGCTCAGAAACTAAAAGATGATTATAATGGTGAGGTTCCTTGCAGCATGGAAGGAATAACTTCATTACCTGGTGCAGGAAGAAAAACAGCTAATGTAGTAATGTCAAATGCTTTTAATATACCTGCAATCGCGGTAGATACTCATGTGTTCAGAGTAACAAATAGATTGGGTCTAGCAAAATCAGATAAAGTTTATGAAGTGGAAATGCAGCTTCAAAAGCAGATAGATAAGGATCAATGGACATTAGCACATCATTTATTTATTTTTCATGGAAGGGCTTGTTGTATTGCAAGAAACCCAAAATGCGACAAATGCAATTTAAAAGAATGCTGTGATTATTATAAATTGAAAAAATAACCAGAAGAAAATTAGTTTTAATAGTGTGATTTAAAAACACAAATAAAGTCTAGCGAGAATTGCGATAATTAAATTGGGTTTCCTCTTTAAAATAATAGTATAATTATAATTGGTATAAAATATTAAATTATCATTTGAAGTTCTACTTATAGAAATAATTTAATTGTATTAATTGTATGGAAAGAGGATGTCTTTAGTTATGAGAGAGAAAAATATTTATCTATGGGTAGGAATAATTATTTTTATAATGATGACTATATTCCTAGCTATATTCTTAGATCCTATAGATGCATCAGGAACTGGTAAGGGAGTTTATTTGTGCAATATATATATTATTTTATCAATAATTGTAGCAGTAGCAAATTTAACTTATTATCTATATAAAAAGGATGTTTTTATACTAGCAATAGCAATAAGATTTTCACTAGCAGCAGGATTATATTTTTTTTCAGTGATGAACTATTATTTTTCTGAATCCGGACTACTTATTATTGAAGGGATACCTCATATGAGTGAGATGGGAGTTATAAGTAATGTTAGTATAGCTCTCTTAATTATATACGTAAGTATACATAGAAAAGTTGAATTTAAGTTAGATACCACTAAATCAGCAAGTTTATTATTGGCTGCAGCATTTTTGGGAGCTTTAATGCTTGAGGGTGAAAATTATATAATATATCATTTTATTAGTGGAAAAAATACAGTACTTATTTGTACATTAATTAGCTTGATTATTATCGCTTTGAATCTAATAATTTTATTTCTATTATATTCTGACTATAAAAGAAGCAAAAGCATTTATTTATATGTATTAGTTATTAGCTACTTATTTCTTATTATTGGAGAAATGTTAAAGATGATTTGTAGTGAGGGCATGACTAATATAGCATTTTTAGGTGATTTGTATAAGATAGCCTCTTATGCCTTGCCTTTAGTTGGAATGTGTATGGAATTTATAAATAATATGAAAGTACTACATTCCAAAATTGAAGAAGAAAAGGAATATCAGAGTAAATTATTTAAGTATTTTAGCATAATACAAGAATCTAGCAATATAGTAGCAATAATAAATGAAGTAGGAGAACCAGAATATTTAAATCCAGTAACAAGAAGAGCTTTAGGTATTTGCGGCGCGCTAAATGATAATGGTGAACCTGATTTAGATAAATTAAATATTGTTACAATAGAAGGATTAAATTATAGACAACTTATAGAAAGAGCTACTAAAGAAAAAGAATTCTTTACAAGGATTAGCATGGAAGTAGGAGATGAGATAAAATATTTAACTGTGAATATTTATCCTATAGAAGATAAAATTTATGGAAAAACAAATTATGCGTTAATAATGAATGATGAAACAGATACAGTTTTATTAACAGAAAGTTTGCTTAAGGGTGAAAAGAAATTTAGAAATATTACAAATAATATTTTTGATTTAATTTGTCAGCTAGATTATAAGGGAAATATAAAATATTGTTCACCATCATATACAGCAGTGTTTGGAGGAATATATGAATACTATCAAAATATCCCTTGGGTACACAATGTACTAGAAGAAGATGTTGAGATGGTTCTTGATGATATAAATAAGTGTCTAAATTGTAGGAAAACTATAACAAATGAATGCAGAATGGTAATTGACAATTGGAGTAAAAGTGAAGTTATATGGGTGGAATATCTTATTAGCCCTCTTACAGATGATGAAAAAAGAGGGGCTATGATAAGTGCTAGAGATATTACAAGGCGAAAGTTAGCAGAAGAAGAAAGGGAACGAGACTCTAAGAAGTTGCAGGAAGCATTACAATATGATGAACTTAGAACAGAATTTTTCTCGAATATTTCTCATGAACTAAGAACTCCTATAAATGTAATTTTTTCGATTGTACAAGTCGTAGATCTTGAAAATCAAAATAATAATAATTGTTATGGTAAATACAATAATGTGTTAAAACAAAATTGTTATAGATTGTTAAGATTAATAAATAACTTAATTGATATTACAAAAATCGATGCAGGCTATTTAAAATTGACTATAGGAAAATATGATATTATCAAGTTGGTTGAAGATATAACTCAATCAGTAGTGGCTTATGCGACAACTAAAAATATTGAATTACTATTTGATACTGAAGAAGAGGAACTTGAGATATATTGTGATCCTGATAAAATAGAAAGAATAGTTTTAAATTTACTATCTAATGCAATAAAATTTACTCCAAGTGGGGGAAATATACTTGTTTATATGAGTAGAGAAGCAGATGATGTAATATTAAAGGTTAAAGATAGTGGAATAGGTATACCAGAAGATATGCTTGATGTAGTTTTTGAAAGATTTAGACAAGTAGATAAATCTTTGACTAGACAAAATGAAGGTAGTGGCATAGGGTTATCATTACTAAAGTCATTAGTTGAATTACATGGTGGTACTGTAAGTGTAACCAGTGAATTAAATAATGGAAGTGAATTTATAGTAAGGTTGCCTATAAACTATAATAAACAATTTTGTGAAGAGGATAGAGTAATCGATAGATCAAAGAATAATATTGAAACTATAAATATTGAGTTTTCTGATATATATGATGTTTTATAAAAAATGCAGAGAATACACAAGTTTTTGTGATTTCTCTGCATTTTTTGATTTTAATAGAAATTAATAGTATTTAAAGGCAATGAGGTAAGTGTGTAAAGACTATTTCCGTATAGAATATGTAATGTACATTGTTAAACAAAAAGTGTATGTGCCTATTCCATCTAAATGTTGGTAGAAAAATGTCGATTTTTCGTAGGTTGTCCACCAACATTTTAGTGGAACAGTTCTATATGGATTATGTAAATTGCTTTAATATCAATATAACTACGGTATATATGTTTGGAAAATGTATTTATCCGGATGTATATGTTGAGCAATTTGATTATATTAATCCACGTAGTTATGAAAAATATAAAACAGTGGTACTTAAAACAGATTATTTTTTTTGTTATAATCACATTAATGAATAAATCAATGGATTGTTTGGAGGATAAGTTATGAAAATAGGAGTTATTATGGGAGGAATTTCTTCAGAAAGAGAAATTTCACTTCAATCTGGTAAGGCAGTAGTAGATAGTTTAGATAAAAATAAATATGAAATAGTAGCTATAGATATAAGAAATAAAGAGGAGTTAGTAGAGAAGGTTAAAGGAATAGACTTTGCTTTCCTAGCACTTCATGGTAGATTTGGTGAAGATGGAACTGTTCAATCAGTACTTGAAACTATGGGAATACCTTACTCAGGCTGCAACCCATTAAGTAGTGGAGTTTGTATGGATAAGGATATGACCAAGAAGGTGCTAAAAGCTTGTGGAATAAGAACTGCAAAGTGGTTTACAGTTTCTGCAGTAGATGAAATAGATTTTGATATGATAGAAAGCTTTGGATATCCAGTTGTAGTAAAACCTAATAGTGGTGGTTCTTCAGTTGCAACATTTATATTAAGAAATAAAGAAGAAATAAAAGATGCTGTACGAGAAGGTTTAAAATGGGATAACGAAGTTATGATAGAACAATATATAAAAGGTGATGAGATAACTTGTCCAATAATGGACAATAAGTTATTCCCTGTACTTGCAATTAAACCTAAATCAGATTTCTTTGATTTCACATCAAAATATGCTGATGGAGGAGCTGACGAGTTTATAGTTGAACTTGAACCAAAGCTACACAAAGAAGTTAAAGAAATGGCTATTGCCACATATAAAGCGTTAAAATGTAGCGTATATTCAAGAGTAGATATGATAGTAAGTGAAGGAGTTCCTTATGTTTTAGAAGTGAATACTTTACCAGGATTAACAAAGAATAGTCTTTTCCCTAAGAGTGCTAAGGGACTTGGAATAGAGTTTCCACAATTTTTAGATTTAATAATTGAAGGTTCATTAAAAGTTAGGAAATAAAGGATTAAATTTACTGAAGATTTTGATGTTGCTTAACATAGAGATTAGTCAATTAACCATATAGTTAATTGACTAATCTTAAATGTATATGCATAATTCAAAGTCTTTATTTATTTTATTTTAAGAAATTCTTAAGAAATATATATTACAATATATATATAACTAAATTTATACATATATACAATTAGTGTATTTAAGTCGATAGAAAAATTTATTTTATGAGGTGATAGGATGTCTAATGAAAAGCAGAGAATTTTGATCATTGATGACGAAAAAGAAATTAGAGATTTAATTAATATATATTTAAAAGGTGAAGGGTTTGAAACCATTTTAGCAGAAGATGGTGAGCAAGCTTTAGAAATACTTAAGAATACTAGGGTTGATCTTATGATTTTAGATATAATGATGCCTAAAATAGATGGAATAGAAGTTTGTATGAAGGTAAGGGAAGAAAGAAATACTCCTATAATAATGCTTTCAGCAAAGGCAGAAGATATGGACAAAATATTGGGTTTAACTACAGGAGCTGATGATTATGTAACTAAGCCTTTTAATCCATTAGAACTGGTTGCTAGAGTAAAGTCTCAACTTAGAAGATATACCAGCTTAAATAATGCTGGTATGACTGTAAATAAGGAGGAGAGCATATCTGGAAAAGATGTTTTGATTGTAGATGACTTGAAAATTAATATTGAAAATCATCAAGTATTTATTGGTGATATGGAGAAAAAGTTAACCCCAACAGAATTTGAAATATTAGCATTACTAGCTCAAAACAGAGGAAAAGTATTCTCGATTCAAAATATATATGAGAGTGTATGGAATGAAGAATTTATGGAATCAGATAATACAGTAATGGTTCATATAAGAAAGATAAGAGAAAAATTAGAAGCTAATCCTAGAAAGCCTCAATATATTAAAACTGTTTGGGGGGTAGGATACAAAATTGATAAATAAGTCTAAGTATAGAGTTGGTAATAGACTTTGGAATAGAAGATTCATGGCTCCAGTAAGACTTATGGTAAAGATAACAAAGAGAAGAATGGATAAAAACATTCGTTTTGCTATTATGGTGGTTTTTGCAATATGCTTTTTCATAGGAATGGTTGCCTATTTAATAAGTAATATATTCTTCGGGTCAAATGACTATAGAGTTGTTAATATAAAGGATAGAACATCTATATATAGTTTATTGGAGGATTTTAATACTGCATATAGAGATTATACTAAAGATAAAAATGTATCTATTAATAAATCCGATATGGATAAACTTATTATGAATTTAAACATATTAAATAATGATAAGGTAATAGTTGCAGATTTTAATGGTAAAGTACTTTATAAATATGGTAGTGTTACAGATTCCACAATAGATATAAACAAAAACATTACTAATGCTATAGATATAAGTCGTAAGGAAAAGGTAACAACAACTTATATGGCACTGAGTGAGGAAGAGTTAGTTGCTTATAGAAATATCACATTTGAAAGCAGTCCAGCGCTAATTTTTTTATATACAAAAGATGATGTTAGACAATCCTCAGAATCTACAGGTAATAAGGGAGGATTTGCATCACTTGTTATAGCAATAATAGCCTTTATAGTTTCTTTCTCTAATCTTACTAGGGATAAGATGAAGTATGTAAACAATATATCAATTGGAGTTGGTAAGATAGCCTCTGGAGATTTAGAGTATAGAATTGAAGAGGTTGGCGAAGATGAGATAAGTAAGATAGCCAGAAATATAAATTCCATGGCAAAGCAAATAAATAATAGGATGGAAAAGGAAAGAAGAGCTGAGAAAACAAAAAATGATCTTATAACTAATGTATCTCATGATTTAAGAACACCACTTACATCTGTTATGGGATATATAGGTTTGGTTAAGGAAGGCAAGTATGAAAATGAGGAACAGATGAAAGAGTATCTTGATATAGCTTTCAAAAAGTCAGAAAAGATAAAGGTACTTATGGAAGATTTATTTGATTATACGAAATTAAGTAATGCTGCAGTTAAGTTGGAGAAAACAGAAGTAGATATAGGTGAATTTTTATCTCAATTAATTGAGGAATACAGTCCTGTATTTTTTGAGAATGAGCTTAATGTTATAAAAAATATTGAGGGAAATCTAAGATGCAACATTGATACTAATAAGATGCTTAGAGTTTTTGAAAATATGATTTCAAATGCAATAAAATATGCCACAAAACCTTGTGATTTTGAAATTTCAGTGGCGAAGCTTGAAGAGAAGGTCAGAATAAGTTTTGCAAATAGGTGTGAACATATACCTAAGGAAAAGATAGATAAATTATTTGATAGATTCTATAGGATAGATGAATCAAGAAATTCAAGTAAGGCTACAGGGAGTGGACTTGGTTTAGCAATTTCTAAAAATATAATATCTCTTCATGGTGGTAACATATGGGCAGATTATGTGGAGGATAAAATTATATTCATAATTGAAATAAACTGCATTAGTTAAAAATTCTAGTAACCAAATATAGAAGTGGGCATATTTTATTTATATGAGTACTTTTATTTTGGAGATGTAGATATGCAAAATAATAATCCTCAAAGCACTTTTGGGCCAGATCTAAATGAATACAAAGATCAGGTTAATTTTAGTGTTTTGGCTTATACAGTAGATTTTATATACTTAAGAGCTTCTGGTTCAGCTACAGGAAGAGTTAGAGTTGATGCAAAGTTTGTAGAGTATGCAAAAGCCTGCAGAAATTTTGGTATTCCATCAGGTGCATATCATTATGCAGTTGCTTCTAACGATCCTACTACTGCAGATGTACAATGTGATGGATTTATTAATGCATTACAATCAGGTTATGGAACAAAAGATTATGGTGATTTATTTCCGGTAATAGATGTTGAAGCACCAGCTGATAAATCAATATCAACTACTACATTGGTTAATTGGGTTGATAGATTTAGAAAAAGGTTTGAATCAAAAACAAGAAGAAGATTAATGATTTATACAGGAACTTTTTTTGCAGAAATATATAATGATTTTAAAGTTCCTGGAAAAGGATATCCGTTGAGCAATATGCCTTTGTGGATTGCAATGTATAAAGAAATACCTTCTAATCCACCGTTTCCACCAGATTTAGGTGGATGGAAGAGGTGGAAGTTATGGCAGTATACTGAAAAAGGTAATATAAGAGGAGTAAATCCACCAGTAGATTTAAACTGGGGGCCAGATAGCTTGGATTTCATAATGCCGCCAAGAAACGTAAAAGGATTAAGTGCAACAAAAGATCAAAATAATATATATATTAAGTGGGACAAAAATCCTGATAAAGATTTGCTAGGGTACAATTTGTTTATTAACTCAGAGTGGATAGGAACAGTTAGCAGGGATGCTATTAGCTATGTGTTCAAGAGAAGCAGAATGAACTTAGCACCAGGAGCCCCTATTGAAGTAAGCATAGAAGCTTTTGATTTTGATGGAGATTTTTCTAAACAAAGAACTAAGGTAACCATCTAAATATATGTTTATAATCAACAAGTGTTGGTAGATAAAGGCACGACAATTAGTTTGAAATTATTTATTATATATTTAAAATGGAGGTTAGAATATAAATTTTAGCCTTCATTTGATTTGTTAAATTACAGAAATATAGGCTAAGATTTATATAAAAATATAAAAAATAATAATTATGTTATTAATCTATATTTAATAAAATTTATATAGTATAATATATTTTAGGCAAAATATATTAGAACTTATTATATATTTGTGTATAAACTAGTGAAAGGAGATAATAAATGGTTAAAAAGGTTAGAAACAAAAAATCAACAGCCATAATTGTTGGGAGTGTTTTAACAGCTGCAATTGTTTGTGGTGGTGTAGGATATGTGCTTGCAGTGCAAAATAATGTAAGTAAGTGGGCTAATAAGATATATCCAGGAATAGCTGTTGAAGGAATAGATTTATCTGGAATGAATGAGACTGAAGCAAAAACAATTTTAAAATCTAATGTAGAGAATAATGTTAATAAAAAAGTTGTTACTGCTACAAAAGATTCTAAGAGTTATGAGTTAAAGTATTCAGAAATTAATCCTAAATTCAATATAGAGGATACAGTTAAAACGGCACTTAATGAAGGAAAAAGTAAAGGGCTGTTTGAAAAAAATGGTATTATAAAATCTGGTATTAATAAAAAAATATCCTTAGAATTTAGTTATGATGAATCAGCATTAAAAAAGTTTGAACAGAAAATTTCTAGTGAGTTAAATGTTAAAGCTAAAGATGCCTCTTTAGTTATTACAGGTGGAAATATGTCAATTACTAGTGAAGCTACAGGTATAGAAGTAGATAAAGATAAATTGCATAAGTTACTTAAAGAAAGCATCTCAAGTGATTTAAGCAAGCAATCTAAAATAGATATACCAATGAATGTAATACAACCTAAGGCTACAAAAGCAGCTTTATCAAAGATTGATGGTATAATATCTTCATTTTCTACAACCTATAATCCAGCACAAACTGACAGAAGTGAAAATCTTGCTATAGCAGCTAAAAAGGTAAATGGTACAGTAGTTATGCCAGGTGAGACTTTTAGTTATAATGATACAGTTGGTGAAAGAACAACTGAGGCAGGATTTAAAAATGGTGCTATTTTTAAAGACAATAAGGTAGTTCAAGATGTTGGTGGAGGTGTTTGCCAAGTTTCAACTACATTATATAGAGCAGTAATGTCAGCAGGTATAAAATCTGTTGAAAGACATAACCATTCTTTAAAGGCATCTTATTCAGATTTGGGATTAGATGCTACAGTATATTGGGGAAGCTTAGATTATAAATTTAAAAATACTTATAATTTCCCAATATATTTAGAAGGTTATACTACATCAAATCAAGTAGTTTTTAATGTTTATGGTAGCAAAGCTGGTAAAGGCAGTAATAATTATGATATAGTAGCTGAAACAATAAAAACCCTTGAACCAGATGTACAAACTATAAATGATCCAAGCATAGATGCTGGACAAGTAGTATGGGATACTCAGCCAGTAACTGGATATGTTGTTAAGTCATATAGAGTAACTACTGATGCAAGTGGAAACCAAATTGCAAAAGAATTTATTGCTACTGATACTTACTCAAAAGTTAATGGTGTAAAAAGAGTTGGAACAAAAAAAGCTAAATAGAAATAAAGTGTTAATAAAGAGCCGTTGCAAGAATAAAATGCAATGGTTCTTTTTCATTTCAGGAAATAACCTAAATGATTATAAAACCAATCTTTATTTAACAAAATAATAAATTGAAACATTTACAATATGCCAGAAAATGAAAATATATTGTAAAATAATTATTAGATGTAATATAATGTATGTATAATGATTATAGGGGGCATAATTTATGAAACAGATTGACGAATTGATAAAAAATATATCTAAGGTTATTATTGGAAAGGAAGAAACAGCTCGTGATATATTAAAGGTGTTGCTATCAAATGGACACATATTAATAGAGGATGTTCCTGGAACAGGAAAAACCACGTTAATAAAAACCTTAGCTAAAAGTATAGATTTAAATTATTCAAGAATTCAATGTACACCAGATTTATTGCCATCAGATATTATTGGTGTTTCAATTTTTAATGAGAAAACAAGAGAGTTTGAATTTAAAAAAGGACCTGTATTCTCTAATTTTATATTAGTAGATGAAATCAACAGAACATCCCCAAAGACCCAATCAGCACTTTTAGAAGTTATGGAGGAAAAGCAGGTTTCAGATTGGAGCGATACATATATAATGAGTCAGCCTTTTATAGTATTTGCTACTGAAAATCCTATAGAACATGAAGGAACATTTAATTTGCCAGAGGCACAATTGGACAGGTTTTCAATGAAAATAAGTATAGGATACCCATCTTTAGAACAAGAAAAACAAATCTTAAGTATATACAGTGAAAATAACCCATTTGAAGATATTAAACCAGTAATGACTGGTGGAGAATTAAGAGAATTGCAAGAGAAAACAAGAGAAGTGTTTATTAAACAGGATTTAAATGATTACTTAGCAGAAATTGCTGCTAAAATAAGAGATTCGGAATTAGTAAGCGTGGGAGTAAGTACTAGAGCTATATTATCATTACAAAAAATATCTCAAGCTACTGCTTTGCTTAATGATAGAGATTATATGCTTCCAGATGATATAAAAGAAAATGTAATAAAATCACTAAGTCATAGAATTATATTATCTAGAGCAGCACAGCAGCAAGGTCTTGATGAGATAAAAGTGCTAGAAGGAATTATGAAAAATGTAGAGGTACCAAAGGTGAGAGTATGAAAATAGATAAGTGGTTTGCAGCTACATTATTTATTGTTATAGGTACTGCGTTAATCAATGGGGGCAAATTTTTTACTTCAGTTGCAATAGCAGTTGTACTTATTCTTGTTTTTGAAATAATTTATCTAGTTATATGCAAAAAGACTATAAATATAAAGGATAGGACTACTACATTTAAAATAACTTGTGGCGAAGAAATAACAATAAAGTATGAAGTGGAAAATATATTTAGAATTTTTATTCCTTATGTCAGTATAAATTCATCAGTTCTTAAGAAAAAAGAAGATGAAATAGTATACTCTACCATGCTGCCTAAAAAGAAAAATATAGTTGAAGAAAAACTTTCTTTCAATTATAGGGGAATATACAATATAGGAAGCAAAGTAATTAGCATCAAAGGCATTTGGGGAATTGTAACGATGACATATTTGAAAAGAAATGAAGAGGTTATTATTGTTACTCCTAAAATATATAGGTTTGAGCAGCGTTATTTTGGAGTCTTAGGAAATAGTGATTTAGCAGTAGGTGGAACTAAAGGTGAAAGCAGCAATATTAAAGAAATTAGGAAGTATAGAGCTGGGGATAATTTAAAACGAATAAATTGGAAATGCAGTGCTAAGTTCAGTAAGCTTATGGTAAATGAATATGAGGACAAAATTGGAGAAACAAATTATATTTTAATTGATATGAATGCAATTAATTTTGAATTGGATCCATCAAAGCAAAAAGAAGAATCTTTAGTTGATTTCACTGCATCCTTTTGTAAAAATATAGCTAAAATTGGGCTAAGATTTAATGTATTTATTAGTAATAAAGAAGTTGAGCATTTTGTTGTTGATGATGAAGAGAGTTACCTATTGTTAGAAGATTATTTTGTGAGAAATGAAAGTGACGGGCGAAGAGATATTTTAGACGTAATTAAGCAAGAATTTAGTAATATATCTGATGGAATTGGATTGATTATAGTAATTAATAGATTAAGTAAAGATTTCTTAAAAGAAATTAACAGAAGTATTAATTATGGTAAAAATAATCTTGTTATAGTGTTTAATGATTGTGATGAAGCTATACAATCAGAAGTAGAAAACAATAAAAACTTGCAGCTTGTTAAGTTAGAAGAAAGCATTAGTCAAAATGGGGTATAAAGTTATGGAAGATGAGGTACTAAAATCAATAAAAGAAAAAACATATAATATAGTTGAGTCAGTTTTATATATATGTTTTATAATATATTTCATGATAAAGGGGTTTTATATTCGTGGAAATGTATGGGGAACATGCATTAAATATATAATAGTATCATATTGTTGTATAGAAGGGATAAGGTACGGTATACCTTATTTATTTAATTATTGTAGGGAGTATTTAAAAGCTAGCGGAGTCCAATTTATAAAAAGAATAATACTTTTAGGTGTTATATTATGTATAATGGCAATGTATTTTGACTGGTCAAAAATTATTGATTTCTTTTATAATACAGAAGTTCACTTTGTAAATATGGTATCAGTAAACAATGTTGATATTACTATGACTCGAAATGTATTTCTATTTTCAATTCCTTTATTAATAATAATCTTTAGTTTTCTAATAAATAAACACTTAGAGTTTTTGATTTCAGCAATTATCTTTATTGTAATTGTAGTTCTGTACAACTTAGGCTACAAGCCATCCATTGATAAAATGATTACTACATTTATTGCGATTAATTTTATTATTTTTGGACTTAGGTCAACCTATATGAAAAAGAATTGCAATCAAAAAGATAAGTACAATATAGTAATGTTAGTTAGTGTGGCTTTAATTGTGGCTATCATAGGAAATAATTTTAGCATTGACTATAAAGGACTTAAAGATAAGTTTGTAACTAAAAATACGGGGTTTGCTGCAAAGAATTTAACAGGATTGTATGATAGTTCAAATAAAATGGGAGGACCAATAAGTTTAGATAATAAATTAGCGTTTAAATATAGTTTTCCTAATGGAGTAACAACTGGTTATACTTATTTCAAAGCAGATACTGAAGATTACTACACAGGTAAAAATTGGATAAAGAGCCAGGCCAAAACAGCACTGGATGTCAAAAAATTTAAAAATACAGTTGAAAATGTAATCAAAATTTCAGATAAGTATAAGAATGATGTTGAAATCTATCCTGAGGAAGAAGTTAAGGATGCAATTTTGGTTCCTAATTTGAGCTATAATATAACGATGATCAATAAAGAAATAAAGCCTACATTTGATTGGTATAGAAATAATTTTAATATTTCTAAAAGTAATATGAATTCTTATGACGTAGAGTTTATAGATGAAGCTATTTATTCTAGGAACAAAGGCGAAAAAGACGTAGATTATGTAAACAGGATAAATAAAATTTCGAGAGACTATTATTCTTTTGATGATGGTCCTGAAAGTTTTGATATGTACACGCAGTTACCAGTTACAGTCACAGAGAGAACAAAAAATTTAGCTTATGAAATAACACACGATTGTAGAAATAACTTTGAAAAAGCAGAAAAAATAGCTGAGTATTTGCGAAGAAATTATACTTATTCTTTAACTCCTAAAAATATACCAGAAGGACAGGACTTTGTTGATCATTTCTTATTTGATGAAAAGCAAGGGTATTGCGTATATTTTGCTACAGCAATGACAGTGTTATGCAGAAGTGTAGATATACCAGCCAGATTTGTAAGAGGGTTCAAGGATGGATACAGGTTTAAACAAAAAGATACTGTATACGAGATGAGTAATAAAGACTCTCATGCATGGTGTGAGGTTTATACCAATCCATTCGAAGAAACTTATAAAGAAATGAATAATAGTCTCATACAACCCACAAAACCATTTTGGGTTATAATGGATCCAACTTCAACCCCAAATGAAGTTTCAGTACAACACGTGCAAGAAGAAGATAAACGTGCAAAAGCTATTGGGGTTTTTATGTATGATGGAAGTAATATTAAAAAGAAAGTTCATAATACTGATTCAGATGTGTATAAAAATTTAACGCCAAACCATAATTATAGGCCTGATAGTACTAACATAAATGAAAGAACAGCTAAAAACAGCAATAAATTAATTGTTATAGCAATTATATTGTTTATACTTTTACTTTCAACCATATTAAGAATTTGTTGGATACTGCTTAAGAATCAACGTATAAGAAAAAATAAGAAAATTAAGATGATATATGCTCACTCTATGAAGTTAGTTTCTTTTATTGGATATAAGAAAAATCCTGCGGAAACAGATTTAGAGTTTGCAGCTAGAATTTCTGATGAAGAGATGAGTGAAATACTTCTAAATACAGTGAAAGCTATGAATAAACACTATTATGGTAGACACTATATTAAGAGGCAAGATACAAAAGATTTAGAAAGATTAAAATCTATTGTGAAAAGTAGAGGAAAGTTTAATTATTATATAAATATCTTTTTCCATTACTAAAAATGCTGTTATGGTTGGAGGTGCATAGTAGTAGCTTTGACTAATTTGAGTAGGTAGTGTATATTATTCTTTATAAGGCATTTTCAAAAAATAAGTAAGTTAATTTTATAATTGTTATTTATTTCTACATGCCCAAGAAGATTCTTAATGTAAAATTCAGGGAGGATATAATGGTGAATCTTAATATAGTTTTATACCAACCAGAAATACCACAAAATACAGGAAATATTGCAAGAACTTGTGTACTTACTAACTCAACTTTGCATCTTATAAAACCGTTAGGATTTAGCTTGGACGAAAAGCATCTAATACGAGCAGGTCTTGATTATTGGAAGGATTTAAAGCTTGAAATACATGAAAGTTATGAAGAGTTCATGAAAAAATATGGAGATAAGCGAATTTTCCTAGCGTCAACTCATGCTACGGATAGATATTCTGATGTAAAATATGAAGCTGGTGATTTTATAATGTTTGGTAGAGAATCCTGTGGTGTGCCAGAAAATGTTCATCAAGATCTTAAAGGAATAAGAACTCCAATGTTAGAAACAAGCACTCGTTCATTAAATTTATCAAATACAGTTGCAATCATAGCATATGAGGCATTAAGACAATTGGAATTTCCTAATATGAAATAGTGGAGGAATGACATGGAAAAAATAAAAATTATCACTGATAGCACAGCGGATATACCTATGAGTATCTTTAGAGAAAAAGATATTGAGGTGCTACCACTATTGATAAATTTCGGAGAAGAAAGTTATTTAGATGGTGTAGAAATCAATCCGAAGCATATGTTTAAAAGAATTGAAGAAGAGGACGTGCTTCCAACAACAGCACAAGTTACTCCGAATAGATTTTATGATTGCTTTAAGAAGTACTTGGAAGAGGGGTACAAGATAGTTTCAATTCATTTATCTTCAAATATGAGTGGAACTTATCAGTCAGCATGCATTGCAAAGAATATGCTTGAAACTGAAGATATAGAAGTAATTGATTCTCAGAATGTTACATCAGGTTTAGGACTATTGGTTCTAAAAGCACATGAGCTGAAAGAACAAGGAATTAATATACATGAGATAAAGGAACAATTAGATATAATTAAGGATAAAATATCAGCTTCTTTAGCATTTGAAAGCCTTGATAATTTAGTGAGAGGCGGAAGAATATCTAAAACAGCAGGGGTTATAGGCAGTGTTTTAGGAATAAGACTAATTCTAGATGTACAAGATGGAATGATGGCTGTTAAAAATAAAGTAAGAGGAAGTAAGAAAGCTATAAGAACTATCATTGAGGAATTTGAAAGTTCAGATAGAACACCTGATGAATTGGTGGCATTATTAAATGCAGAAAATGAAGAGATTTTTGAAGGTTTGAAGAAATACCTAGTAGAGAATAATATAGAGCATATTGAGTGTGAAGTTGGTTGCTCAGTTGGAATACATTCAGGCCCTAAGGCAGCAGGATTATTTTTTATTAGAAAATAGCCCAATTTATATATTAGGCATTTATGTAGTATTTATATAAAGTAGTAATGCAATTTTTAATACTAAATTTTTAATATATATGTTTTAATAAATAAAATACATATTTAAATTCACTGTACTGGTTGTTTATGTGCAATGTTATTTAGAACTTATATACTAAATTTTTTGTTCTAAAGTAAATTATATGATTTATAAGTTATAGATAACTTTAAGCAAGGTGAATAATTTATTTGTGTTAGAAGATATAAAAGTAATTATACAAATTGTCAGTTATCAATGATTTTAAACTTAATACAAGAACTGGACTTATTTATTGTTTTTAAATTTACAGTACAGATAAATCCTTTAAAATATACAGTAAAAGTAATTATATTTTCTTAGGAATAATCTATAAAACAAAATTTTTAAAAGATGTAATAATAATAAATTTATTTTCATATGGAATTATAAAAGAGCACGAATAAAAATAATATTATAGAGCAACATACAATATATAACAGAAAGTTCTAAAATTCTTACTTTAAATAATAAGTTTTTTTAAAGGATTTACTTAATTATTTTAATATGAATGCAGGTGTATACTTGCATTTTCAATTTTGTGAAACTGTTTACACAAATTGTTGCAAAAAATATATTACCCCGAAAAGATGGAAAAGCCCTATTTTTATTAAATATTCCATAAAATATTCAATTGGTTTTAAAAAATATGAAAAAAGTTGTTGAATTTATTTCATTTTTTATATAAAATGGTTAGAGGATAAAGAATGTATGAAAGTGCTTTACTAAATCATATATCTTTTTTGAGGTGTTTTATATTACTGTTGTATAATCTCAACAGAAAATAAAAATAAATAATAAATAATAAGAGTCTTAGGAGGGATCTTTTGATGAAAAAGAAAAGACTAATTGCTACTATGTTATCAGTTGCTGTTGCAGCAACATTATTTGCTGGATGTGCAAAGAAGGATGGAGCTGGTAAATCAGCTGGAGCAAAATTACAATTTGGTATGGCAACAGATCAAGGAGGATTAGGGGATAAATCTTTCAATGATGCAGCTAAAAAAGGACTAGATGATGCTCAATCACAATTTTCTGATAAGGTATCTAAACCAAATGTACTTGAATCAAAGCAAGCTGAAAATTATGAACCAAACCTTACAACTTTAGCTAAGACAAACGACTTAACAGTTGGTGTTGGATTCTTAATGAAGGATGCAGTAGAAAAAGTTGCAAAAGCAAATCCAAACAAGAAGTTTGTTCTTATCGATGAAACATCAACATTAAAGAACGTAAAATCATTAACTTTCAAAGCTAATGAAGGTTCATTCTTAATGGGAGTTATAGCTGGAAAGACAACTAAAACAAATAAAATTGGATTTATTGGTGGAGTTTCAAGTCCATTAATAGAAGCTTTTGAAGCTGGATTTATAGCAGGTGTTAAAGCAGTTAACCCAGCAGCAGCAGCAGATTTAGTTTCAAAGAAAACTGTAAAATATGCAGGATCATTTGGTGATTCAGGTAAGGGATATGAACTTGCTAAATCATTATACAATGATGGTTGTGATGTAATTTATCATGCAGCTGGAGCAACTGGATTAGGTATGTTCAAAGCAGCTAAAGAAACTGGTAAATGGGCAATTGGTGTTGACCAAGACCAAGCAGTTACAAACAAAGATTATGCAAGTGTAATTTTATCATCAATGTTAAAGAAAGTTGATGTAGCAGTTACATCAGCTTGTAAAGAAGTTGTTGATGGAAACTTCAAAGCAGACGTAACAGTTTACGGATTAAAAGAAGGTGCTATTGACATGGCTCCATCTACAAGCACAAACACAAAGGCAGATGTTATTGATTTAGCTAACAAATACAAGAAAGCAATAGTAGATGGAAAGTTTACAGTACCATCAACTGTTAAAGATTTAGCTAACTTTACAGCACCAGCACTTTAATTTTTAAGTTTAATAGAGCTAGATGGTAAAACATCTAGCTTTTTTTGAGAATGAATGGAGGATAGAAAGAATGCAAAATGTTGTGGAAATGAAAGGAATAACTAAGATTTTCCCAGGCGTCATTGCAAATGAAAATGTTGATTTTCAACTTAGAGAAGGTGAAATACATGTACTTCTAGGTGAAAATGGTGCCGGTAAAACTACCCTTATGAATGTCTTATATGGATTATACCAACAAGAAGCTGGAGAGGTTTATATAAAAGGTCAAAAAGCAGATATGAAATCTCCATCAGATGCAATTAAATTAGGAATTGGAATGGTTCATCAACACTTTATGTTAGTACCAAACTTTTCAATTGCTCAAAATATTATTTTAGGTTCAGAGCCTAAAAAAGGCTTAACAATCAATATGAAGAAAGCTGAAAAAGACGTAGATGAATTACAAGCAAAGTATGGATTTAACTTAAAACCAAAGGATTTAATTCAAGATATTACTGTTGGACAACAACAAAAAGTTGAAATATTAAAAGCATTATATAGAGGTGTAGATATTCTAATCTTAGATGAACCTACAGCAGTTTTAACACCTCAAGAAATAGAAGAATTAGGTGTTATATTAAGAAACCTTGTAAAAGAAGGTAAGTCAATAATTCTTATAACACATAAGTTAAAAGAAATAATGGCAATGAGTGACAGAGTTACCATCGTAAGAAGAGGTAAGGTTATTGATACAGTTAATACAAAAGATACTAATATAGACCATTTGGCTGAATTGATGGTAGGAAGAAAAGTAAATTTAGTTGTAGATAAAGATGAATGTAAGCCTAAGGAAACAATATTAAAAGTTTCAGGACTAAAGGCATTAGATAATAGAAGCTTACCTGTATTAAAAGGTATAGATTTAGAAGTAAAAGCAGGCGAAATAGTTGGTATAGCGGGTGTTGACGGAAATGGTCAAAGTGAGTTTATTGAAGTTTTAACTGGGCTTAGACAGGCTACAGAAGGAAAAGTAGAATTAAAAGGCAAAGATATTACGAATAAGGCTCCTAGAGATATAATCGAGAGTGGATTATGTAACGTTCCAGAAGATAGACATAAAAGAGGATTGGTTTTAAAGCATTCTTTAGTTGAAAATTCTATATTAGGTCAACATTATAAAGCACCTTTCTCAAAAGGAATAATGATTGATTATAGTGCAGTAAGAGAGCATGCTGTAAAATTAATAGAAGAATTTGATGTAAGAACTCCAAATGAAGATGCGTTGGCAGTAGGGCTTTCAGGCGGAAATCAACAAAAATTAATTGTTGGAAGAGAAATAATGAAGGATCCGGAATTATTAATTGCAGCTCAACCTACAAGAGGTTTGGATGTAGGTGCTATAGAATATATTCATAAGAGACTAATCGGAGAAAGAGATAAAGGAAAGGCAGTTTTATTAGTTTCACTTGAGTTAGATGAAGTTATGAATGTTTCAGATAGAATTGCAGTTATGTATGATGGTGAAATTGTTGGAATTCTTGATGCTAAGACAGCAACAGAAAATGAACTAGGAATTTTAATGGCTGGCGGTCAGCTTAAAGAAAAATAAGGAGGTTTAGAAATGGATAATACAATTAAAAAGTCTAAAAAGGTGGACTTCCTTAAAGCTATAAAGGCAATAGGATTCCCAATAATATCTATAATCTTTGCTATGCTTGTAGCAGTTATATTTGTTTGTGTTTCTACTAAAACAGGTTTTATAGATGCAGCTGTTAATTTATTTTCATCAATATGGCTAGGAAGTTTTGGAGATATGTCATCAATAAGTGAAACACTTGTGTTCGTTACTCCATTAATATTTACAGGACTAGCAAATGCAATAGCATTTAAAACTGGTTTATTTAACATTGGAACAGAAGGACAATTTATTATAGGTATGTTAGCAGCAGCCATAGTAGGATTAATACCAGGAATTCCATCTGTTTTGCATGCAATTTTAATAGTTCTTGCAGGTATAATAGCTGGAGGTATATGGGCTGGTATAGCTGGATTCCTTAAAGCTACTAGAGGAGTAAGTGAAGTTGTTCCTACAATAATGTTAAACTTTATAGCAATGTATGTTTCTAATATATTTGTAATGGGACCTCTTAATAAGACAGGTGCAGCAAGTTCAAGAGAAATTCAAGATTCAGCTAAATTAATGAAGTTATTTGGACCTGATTACAGAACAAGTATAGCTTTAATTTTAGCAGTAGTTATAGTTATATTAGTACATTTATTATTAACCAAAACAACAATAGGTTATGAATTAAGATCTGTTGGATTAAGCCCATTTGCAGCAGAGTATGGTGGAATTAGCATTAAGAAGAATATAATTCTTGCAATGGTTATTTCAGGAGCTATAGCAGGTATTGGTGGAGCAACTCATGTTGCTGGTATAAACTACAATGCCACTCAATTATCAAGCTTCCCTAATTTCGGTTTCACTGGAATGGCAGCAGCTTTACTTGCAAAATCTAATCCAATAGGAGTAATATTTGGAGCAATAGTGTTTGGTGCACTTGAGTCTTCTTCATTAACATTACAAATGAACGGTATTCCAAAGGATATAGTATATTTAGTTCAATCAATAATCATTCTATTTATTGCAGCAGATTCAGTATATAAGATCCTTGGAAACAAGTTAAAGAAGAATAAGGGGGTAAAGGTAAATGGCTAATACAGCAAGTATTCCAATAGTAGTTGCCTTAATAGCATCAATGCTTAGAATGGCAACACCTCTAATATTTACAGCACTTGGTGGAGTTATATCAGAAAGATCTGGTGTTGTTAATATAGGTCTTGAAGGTATGATGATAATGGGAGCTTTCTTTGCAGTTTACGGATCATATAAAACAGGAAGCCCATGGATGGGACTTGTATTTGCAATAGTAGCAGGTGGATTCATTGCTTTCATACATGCATTTTTAAGTATTTCTTTAAAGGCTGATCAAACTATTTCAGGTACTGCAATTAACTTATTTGCAGCAGCGTTAACTAGCTACTTAATAGTAGAACTATTTGGTAGAAAAGGTCAAACAGACGGTGTTACAGCATTACCTTATCCAAGAGAAATGCTTTCTAAGATACCTGTAATAGGTAAATTATTAGGTGAATTAAACTGGTTCGTTTTCATAGCAATAATTTTAGTTGCTGTTATAACTTTTATACTATTTAAAACACCACTAGGATTAAGAATAAGAGCCGTTGGTGAGCATCCAAAGGCAGCAGATACTCTAGGTATCAATGTTTATGCAGTAAGATATGGATGTGTAATTGCATCAGGAATGTTAGCAGCTCTTGGTGGAGCATCACTTTCTATAGGTTCACTAAATCTATTTAGTGAAGGTATGATAAATGGTAGAGGATTTATCGCTATGGCAGCAGTTATCTTTGGTAACTGGAAGCCAGTAGGAGCTTTTGGAGCATGTTTATTATTTGCTTTTGCAGATGCATTCCAAATTCTTGCTCAAAGATTTGCATGGAATATACCAAATGATGTATATTATGCTATGCCATATATATTAACTTTAATAGTAATAGCAGGATTTGTAGGAAAATCTCAAGCTCCAGCAGCTGATGGTGTTCCATACGAAAAGAATAGCAGATAATTTTACAAAATAAAGCATAATATCTACAATTTGTGTATTTATAATTGTATGTTTCTAATATAAAAAGCACAGTAGAATAATTTTTGAAAAGGCTGATTTGCAATGTATTGATTGTAAGTCAGCCTTTTTGTTTTTGTGCAGGAAAGCATAATCTCTATTGTTAATTGAATTTATGGGTTAGTGAAATATAGAATCACCTACTATAGGATAGGTTTGGTTTAGATATAAAGCTATCTAATTGTAGAATCCATCAATGTACTTTTTACATAGTTAACAATCCAATGTTGGTTATGAAACTATGTGGCTATAGAATGAAGTGGAGGTAGAATTGAAGCCATATGTATTGCTTTTAATTATGAAATTATGTAGTTATAGAATGAAACAGAAGACAGGACTGAAAACTTGCCTATTGTTTTAAGCTATGAAACTGTATAATCATAAATCAGTGATAGCTCAAAAGATGCATAGGTGGACGTGAATATAAATATACCTAAATGAATTTTAAGGAGTGAACTCAAAAGATACATAGATAGAGGTAGTGAGGGGATTATATAAATGTGTATAGAACTATTCCACCTAAATGTTGGTAGAAATTAATCGAATTTAATCGAATTTTGAGAAGTTGTCCACCAACATTTTAATGGAACAGTTCTATAGCAGTTTTTAATAAACATATTGATACTATTTATAGTTAATTTAAATTCAAATTAATATTAATTGTATTTAAATAGCATCTTAAAGAGAGATAATCTTATGAATTGTTAGAAAGAAAAAATATAAATTGAAATTTTTTTCAGAAAATTTTTTAAGATATAAAAATGCTAAATTATTATTAAATGCTGTCTATATAAAATGAAATTGTTCACATTTGCTATAAATTAAGATAAAATGTATATATTATACTAAAGTTAACGTAGGAGGCAAATCTATGGGGATAAATAATTTAACTTTTCAACTTACTCAAGAACAAAAGTTAGCACTTACTCAATCAATGATTTTATCAATAAAGCTTTTACAGATGCCCATTATAGATTTATTCAACTATGTTAACAATGAACTTAGTGAAAATCCTGTTTTAGAAGGAGATTTTAGGGATAAAGAAGTAAAAGAAGAAATAGATTATAATAAATTAAAAAATTACTTGGAATTTGATAGATATGATACTAAAAGTTTTGCAATTGAGAATGATGAGGTCTCACCATTTTCTTTTATTAGTGGTGAGAGAACATTAAAAGATTTTTTATATGAGCAATTAAGGGAAGTAAAACAGACTCGTGAGGAAAACTACTTATGTACATACATTATTGAAAATATAGATGATAGAGGATATTTACCTATAAGTGATGAAGAAATAAGTGTTGATACTAATATGTCTATAGATGCCATTAGAAAAGCATTAGATACAATTCAGAGTATGGACCCAGCAGGGATAGCAGCAAGGGACATAAAGGAATGTTTAATTTTACAATTAGGGAGAAATAATAAAGCTTCAAAGGAAATTCAAGAAATTATAAATTATCATTTAGAGGATATTGCAGACAATAAATTTAATAATATAGCAAAAGAATTAAATATAACAGCTAAAGAAGTACAAGAATATTTTGATATAATTAAGCATTTACAACCAAAGCCATCTAGAGGCTTTTACACAGGAGATAGCATAGCATTTGTATTTCCTGACGTTGAAATTAAAAAAGTGGGTAATCAATACGAGATAATTATGGAGGATAGGATATTACCTAAGTTGAGCATAAATAAATTTTATAAGCAAGTTATAAATTCTACTGGAGATGAACACGCTAAGTCTTATATAAATGAAAAGATGGAGCATGCCATAGGATTAATCAATGGTATCGAACAGAGAAAACAAACTTTGTATAAAGTTATGATGTATATATTAAACAAACAAGTTCAGTATTTTGATGAAGGGGTAGAAAAGTTAAAACCAATGACAATTAAAGAAGTATCAGAAGCATTAAGTTTTCATGAATCTACTATAAGCAGAGCAATAAAAGATAAATATGTTCTTACACCAAGAGGAATAATATTGATAAAGAAGTTATTTACTACAGCCTTAAACAAAGAAACTGAGGATTTGAGTGTAGTAAATATAAAGAACAGAATAAAATATTTAATTGATGGAGAAGATAAATTCAAGCCTTTATCAGATCAAAATATTTGTAATATTTTAAACAATGAAAGTTTGCCTATTTCTAGAAGAACTGTTGCTAAATATAGAGAAGAGTTAGGAATAAAATCATCCAGTAAAAGAAAAAGAATTTAAAGAAAAAAAGAAAAAGATAAAAATAATTTAATAAGAATATCATAAGAAAAGAGTAAATATATAACAAGGTCATATGATAAAAGGAATAAATGTTTATAATATATTAAATTACTATAAAATTTAAAAAAAATTGTGAAAAGGCTTTTAAAATTGAGATAAGTGTTTTATAATAATACTTGTGGGACAGAAAATATTCAAGTGGGACATTGAAAGACCAAAGGGAGTGTTAGGTTTGCAAGATATATTAAGGCTTCAGAAAAAGTTAATTCCTGAGCTTGTAGACTTAATGGAAAAAAGATATAATATACTGCGAACAATATATTATAATGAACCTGTTGGTAGAAGAGTTTTAGCAAATACTTTAAGTCTTGGTGAGAGAGTTGTTAGAACTGAGGTTGAATTTTTGAAGAGTCAAAATTTAATTGAGATCAATGCTCCAGGAATGACTGTAACAAGTGAAGGAACTGAAATTTTAGAAGACTTAAAAGAGTATGTTCATGAAATTAAGGGTCTTTCAGATGTGGAACAAGCAATAAAAGAAGCTCTTAATTTAAAAGATGTAATAGTGGTATCTGGTGATGCAGATGATGATGTTACCATATTAAAAGAATTAGGTAAATCAGCAGCAAACTATGCTAAAAACCAGATAAAATCAGGGGATATAATAGCCATTACAGGTGGCAGTACCATTAAACAAGTGGTGGATAGTTTCCCAAAGATGAACAATATAAAAGATGTACTAGTTGTTCCAGCTAGAGGTGGAATGGGAAGAAAAGTTGAAACTCAATCCAATAGTTTAGCTGCAAGGTTAGCAGAAAGGTTAAACGGTACCTATAAGTTATTACATGTACCAGAAAACTTAAGTAATGATATATTACAAACGCTTACTAGACAGAAAGGTATTCAAGAAGTTATCCAATTTATACACAAGGCTAATATTTTAATTTATGGAATAGGTCGAGCTGATAAAATGGGTTTAAAAAGAGGTCTATCTCAAGAACAATTAGATCGATTAGAAGAGCTTGGAGCTGTAGGAGAAGCTTTCGGATGTTATTTTGATGAAGATTCTAAAGTAGTTTGGGTAACACCAACCTTAGGAATTAACATAGATGATATAACCACTCTTAATTTGCATATTGCAGTAGCAGCAGGCAAAGATAAGGTTGATGCCATTATAGCCACTGAGTTTGGTAAAAAGAATGGTGTTTTGGTTACAGATGAAGGCGCAGCAAAAAAAATAATGGAGAAATTAAATTTACAAGTATAAATATTGATTATTTCTCTAATATTAAATTACGATATAAAAATATTTTTTTAATATTTTATATAATTATAGATACTTTTAGGAGGTAATTTTACATGGTAAAGGTAGCAATTAATGGTTTTGGACGTATAGGACGTCTTGCATTTAGACAAATGTTTGGAGCAGAAGGATTCGATGTTGTTGCAATCAACGACTTAACAGATCCTAAAATGTTAGCTCACTTATTAAAATATGATTCATCTCAAGGTAGATATGACGGTGAAGTAGAAGTTAAAGAATCTTCTATCGTTGTTAACGGAAAAGAAATAAAGATTTATGCTGAAGCTGATGCTTCTAAACTTCCATGGGGAGAAATCGGAGTAGACGTAGTTCTAGAATGTACTGGATTCTATGTATCAAAAGCTAAATCTCAAGCACATATCAATGCAGGTGCTAAGAAAGTTGTTATTTCAGCTCCAGCTGGAAACGACCTTCCAACAGTTGTTTACAATGTAAACCACGAAGTATTAACTGCTGAAGATCACATAATTTCAGCTGCATCTTGTACAACAAACTGCTTAGCTCCAATGGCTAAAGCTCTTAATGATCTTGCACCAATTCAATCTGGTATAATGTCAACAATTCATGCTTATACTGGAGATCAAATGGTACTTGATGGACCACACAGAAAGGGAGACTTCAGACGTGCTAGAGCTGCAGCTGTTAACATAGTTCCTAACTCAACAGGAGCTGCAAAAGCTATCGGTTTAGTTATTCCAGAATTAAAAGGAAAATTAATCGGTTCTGCACAAAGAGTTCCAGTTCCAACTGGTTCAACTACAATCTTAGTTTCAGTTGTTAAAGCAAAAGATCTTACAGTTGAAGCTGTTAACGCTGCTATGAAAGCTGCTTCAAATGAATCTTTCGGATACACTGAAGAAGAATTAGTATCTTCTGATATCGTTGGAATCAGATTTGGTTCTTTATTCGATGCAACTCAAACAATGGTTTCTAAAGTTGGAGAAGACTTATACCAAGTACAAACAGTTGCATGGTATGACAACGAAAATTCATACACTAGCCAAATGGTTAGAACTATAAAGCACTTTGCTAAATTCTTCTAAGATTTAAGAATTTAAGTTTAAGTATTTAAAGATTAAAAAAATAGGTCTGGTTTTGTAGTTAACGGCTATGAGGCCAGACCAATTTAATATCCAAATAAAAAATTTTTTATGAGGTGAAAAACATGAGTTTTAATAAAAAAACAATCGAAGATATCGAAGTTAAAGGTAAAAAAGTTTTAGTAAGATGTGACTTTAACGTACCACTAAAAGATGGCGTTATAACTGATGAAAACAGATTAAACGGAGCACTTCCAACTATAAACTACTTAATAAATAATGGAGCAAGAGTTATTCTTTGCTCACATTTAGGAAAAGATGCATCTAAGTCTTTAGCACCAGTAGCTAAGAGATTAAGCGAACTATTAAACAAAGAAGTAGTTTTCGCTAGAGATGAAGAAGTTGTTGGAGAAAACGCTAAAAAAGCTGTTGCAGCAATGAAAGACGGAGATGTTGTATTACTAGAAAATACAAGATGCAGAAAAGAAGAAACTAAGAATGTTGAAACATTCTCTAAAGAATTAGCTTCTTTAGCTGACGTTTTTGTTAACGATGCATTTGGTACAGCTCATAGAGCACACTGCTCTACAGTTGGAGTTACTGAATTTATCGATACAGCTGTATGTGGATACTTAATTCAAAAAGAATTAAAATTCTTAGGAGAAGCTGTTGAATCTCCAGTAAGACCATTCGTAGCTATTTTAGGTGGAGCTAAGGTTTCAGATAAGATTGCTGTTATAAACAACTTATTAGAAAAAGTTGATACTATAATCATCGGTGGAGGAATGGCTTACACATTCTTAAAAGCTCAAGGATTTGAAATAGGAACATCTTTAGTAGAAGAAGATAGACTTGACTACGCTAAAGAAATGATCGAAAAAGCTAAATCTAAGGGAGTTAAATTCTTATTACCAGTTGACCACAGAGTTGCTGCTGAATTCAAAGATGTAGAAGCTACTGTTACTGCTGATGAAAACATTCCAGCCGGAAACATGGGATTAGATATTGGACCTAAGACTGAAACTTTATATGCTGATGCAATCAAAGATGCTAAGACAGTAATCTGGAACGGACCAATGGGAGTATTCGAATTCGAAAACTACAACAAGGGAACTATAGCAGTTGCTAAGGCTATGGCTGATGCAGATGCTACAACAGTAATCGGTGGAGGAGACTCAGCTGCTGCTGTTAATATATTAGGATTTGGAGATAAGATGACTCATATCTCTACTGGTGGTGGAGCATCACTAGAATTCTTAGAAGGAAAAGAACTTCCAGGAATAGTTGCTTTAAACAATAAATAATTTTATTTAATTAAAGTTAACAATTATAAAGGGTTTTGGCTTTTGCTCAAAACCCTTATTTCAAGAATAAATATATGAGGTGATTTATAATGAGAAAAGCTATAATAGCAGGAAACTGGAAAATGAACAAAACTGTTGAAGAAGCAGTAAAAATGGTAGAAGAATTAAAGTCATTAGTAAAGGATGCTACTTGTGATGTAGTTGTATGCCCTACATTCGTATGTTTAGATGCTGTTAAAAAAGCTGCAGCTGGATCAAATATTAAAGTTGCTGCACAAAACATGCATTTTGAAGAAAGTGGAGCTTTCACAGGAGAAGTTGCTCCAGGAATGCTTGAAGCTATGGGAATTGAATATGTTGTTTTAGGACACAGTGAAAGAAGAGAATACTTCAATGAAACTGATGAAGCATTAAACAAGAAAGTTAAGAAAGCTTTCGAACACAACATAACTCCAATCCTTTGCTGTGGAGAATCTTTAGAGCAAAGAGAAAATGGAACAACTAATAAAGTTATAGAAGCTCAAATTAAAGCTGATATAGCTGGATTAACTAACGATCAAGCAGCTAAACTAGTTATAGCTTACGAACCAATCTGGGCTATAGGAACAGGTAAAACTGCTACAGATGAACAAGCAAACGAAACAATAAAAGCAATAAGAGCTATGGTTGCAGAAATGTACGGAGCAGAAGTTGCTGACAAAGTAAGAATCCAATACGGTGGATCAGTTAAACCAAACACAATAAAAGCTCAAATGGCTATGTCTGACATAGACGGAGCATTAGTTGGTGGAGCTAGCTTAGTTGCTTCTGACTTCTCTGCAATAGTTAACTACTAGAATTAAAAATACTTTTAAATTAAGTATTTTTCAATGATATATAACTTTGCTTTTTAAGTTATGCAAGTAGAGCATAACTAAATTATTGAAAATTAGATTGAAATGAAAGAGGTGTTGTAAATTTACTTATGTGATTTTGCAACACTTTTTTAATTCTTTAGAAAATTATAATATGGGGGAAACTATCCGTAATTTTAAAGTAGTATAAACGCATACTATTCTAAACAGATTTTTTATAGCTATTAGGCTATATGATTAATGTTTTAAATTACAACTATTTTTTAAGGTATAATTTTTCAAAATTATACTTATATAAAGATTAATATATTCATAAAAACGATAAAAAAATAAATTTTTGTCAAATAAAATGATAACGATGTCATTTGTTGAGAGTAAGGAAATAATATAGTATAATTACTGTATAGAAAATCAAAATAAATTTAGATTAAATGTTAAAAATAATTAATAACAGAGAAGAAGATATATGGAGGTATAAATATATGTCAAAAAAACCAGTAATGTTAATGATATTAGACGGATTTGGTATTGCTGCTAAATCAGATGGAAATGCTGTAGAAGCTGCAGTAAAACCTAATTATGATAGAATAATAGCAAAATATCCTCATACAGAAATTCAAGCTTCAGGTTTAGATGTTGGACTTCCTAAAGGACAAATGGGTAATTCAGAAGTTGGACATTTAAATATAGGTGCAGGAAGAATAATATATCAAGAATTAACTAGAATAACTAAAGCAGTAGAAGAAGGAACAATTTTAGATAATGAATCTTTAAATATTGCTATGAAAAATGCAATTGATAAGAATTCATCTCTACACTTAATGGGATTATTATCAGATGGTGGAGTTCACTCACACATAGATCACTTAAAGGGTCTAATTAAAATGGCTAAAGATAAGGGTGTAAAAAATGTTTATGTTCATGCATTTATGGATGGAAGAGACGTTGCACCATCATCAGGTAAAGAATTTGTTGAAGAATTAGAAGCTTATCTAAAAGAAGTTGGAGTTGGTAAGATTGCTTCAGTTTCAGGTAGATATTATGCAATGGATAGAGATAACAGATGGGAAAGAGTTCAATTAGCTTACGATGCTATAGTTAATGGTAAGGGTGAAACTGCAAACTCAGCTGTAGAAGTAATGGAAAACTCATATCATGATAATAAAACAGATGAATTTGTATTACCATGTGTAGTATTAGAGAATGGTGCTCCAGTAGCGACTGTAAAGAATAATGATTCAGTTATATTCTTTAACTTTAGACCAGATAGAGCAAGAGAAATAACTAAGGCTATGACTCAAGATGACTTTGATGGTTTCCAAAGAGAAAAGTTAGATGTAACTTTTGTATGTATGACTCAATACAACAAAGACTTTACTGGAGTTGAAGTAGCTTACAAGCCAGAAAGTTATACAAATACTTTAGGAGAATATGTTTCAAATAAAGGCTTAAAACAATTAAGAATTGCTGAAACTGAAAAGTATGCTCACGTTACTTTCTTCTTCAACGGTGGAGTTGAAAAACCAAATGAAGGTGAAGATAGAGAAATAGTTCAATCTCCAAAGGTTGCTACTTATGATTTAAAACCAGAAATGAGTGCTTTTGAGTTAACTGATAACTTAGTTTCTAAGATTGATGCAGATAAGTATGATATGATAATAGTTAACTACGCTAACCCAGATATGGTTGGTCATACAGGAGTATTTGAAGCAGCTAAGAAGGCTGTTGAAGCAGTAGATACTTGTCTTGGCAAAGTAGTAGATAAGGTACTAGAAAAAGAAGGTACAGTATTTATAACAGCTGACCACGGAAATGCTGAAATAATGATAGACTTCTCAACAGGTACACCATTTACAGCACATACTACAGATCCAGTTCCATTTGTATGGGTATCAAAGGATGCTGAAGGAAAAGAATTAAAATCAGGCGGAAGACTTTCAGATATAGCTCCAACTATGTTAACAGCTATGGGATTAGAAGTTCCAGCTGAAATGACTGGTCAAAATTTAATGAAATAGTATATTAATTTAATGAACTAGCTTAAAATATGAAAATATTTTAAGCTGTTTTTTTTGGCATAGCTTTGTTCAATTAATTTTGTGATTGTTTGAAACGTAAAGCAAGTAGGTGTGGGGGGATTTTTTATTTTTAAGTGTTTTGTTTGCGAATTTATCATGTGAGCTTATACTTATTGTTTACTTACTTTAAAATTACAAGAATTATACTATATTTTGATGTTGGAATTCTCCATGATTTTGATATCACCATGTTCATAAATGAGTTGAAAACCTATATAGAAGTATTCCATCTAAATGTTGGCGAAAAATTTGTCGAATTTTTGTAACTTGTCCACCAACATTGTTATGGAATACTTCTATAGGGATTCTAGTAGATAAACAGTCACATCTCCTTTCATCCATTCTTCATAAAAAATTTTAATCACAGTGAATATAAAAAAATAATCAGTCAAAAATTCAGAGAGAACATATTTTCTGAATGGAGTGATTGAGATGTGGACTAATAAATTAGATTTATTTTCAACGAACCAATGTAATGAAGAATTTAAGGAAATTTACATAAAAGATTGTTTAAACTATTATTATGATTTTTTTAAATCAGCTAAAAACATAACAAAATGCCCACACTGTGGTAGTATCAATATAATAAAATATGGATACACAAAGTCAGGCTCCAATATGTATAAAAGACATCTATGTAAATGCTGTGATAAAACTTTTTCTGAGGTTACCACATCTCCATTAAGCTACAGTAAAAAAGATATTCACGTATGGATACAATATTTAGGCTGCATGGCTAAGGGTATGACATTGAAAGCAATATCAGAGGAATTAAAAATAAATATTAAAACAGCTTTTGCGTGGAGACATAAGATATTAAGTTCTATTGAGAATAAAGTAATGACAAGCGAGCTTTCACATCATGTGCAAGTTGATGATTTTATGATGCGGAAAAACTTAAAAGGAAATAAGAAAATTTTTTTAGAAACTAAAAAAATTAGATTAAAATATTCAAGGTTTGAAGCACCTATGAATGAAAGAATAAGAGTAATAAGCTGCATAGATGATTCAGAAAATATAGTTTTAAGAGGAATAGACAATAGTGTAGTAAATTATGAAGATGCAAGGAAGTTCTTATCTCCGTTAGTGAAACCAAAGTCAATATTATGTACAGCAAGAAATTTTTCGTATATAAGTTTTGCAAAGAAAAATAGGTTTAGAATAGAATTAGAAAGATCAAAAAGGTATAAAACCAAAACAGGAGAATACTTAGATAACAAAACAGCAAGAAATAATGGATTTAATTTTATTAGATATACAGAGAAATTTATGGGGATTGCCACAAAGTATGTGAATTATTATCTCAATTTATATGTTTGGGATATTAAAAACAAGGCAACCCAATTTTGTGTTGCAGTAAAACAGTTATTTATAAACTTACTAAATAGCAATAAAGTTTTGAGAACTGTTGATTTTAAGAATGTAACTTTAGATGGAGTAGTTGTTTCGGGATAAATTACATACTTTTCTTGAGGCATATTTTTATTTTGGTGACTCAGAGCTACTGTGTAGGGCATTTACTAGATAAATATCTTGAAATTTACAAATACTAATTTTTATTGTAAAAAACATAAGTGTTAAAATTAAATTGCTAACAAAAAGTGATTTTTATTAATAATTTCATAAAAAATAAAAATAAATGTTGACATAATAACAGTAATGTAATATTATAATTATAATAAATTTAACGAAAAGCAAATGCGTTGAAAGAGAAAGGTTATTACTGATAAAGTCACAGAGAGTCGATGTTTGGTGTAAATCGATACTTTAAGGTTATAATGAATCACTCTGGAGCATAAGGTCTGAACAATTTTTAATTAGTAAGACTTTTACGTTATGCCACGTTATAGGCAAGGGTTTGATAGAACTTAGTGATATAGAGTGGAGATAATATCCTCACCTTTTTTGATTATATCATTAAAGGTGAGTTTTTTTATACAAAAATATATTAATTTATTAACATTTATGTATTTATATTGAATTTTGTTTTTAAAGGAAATCAAATTTGTTGGGGAGGTAAATAAATGAATACAAGAGTATTATCAATAATTGTTAGCAATTATTCGGGGGTTTTGTGTAGAATTTCAAGTTTATTTGCAAGGCGTGGATACAATATAGATAGTTTATCAGTAGGAAGCACAGAAAATCCAAAGTTTTCAAGAATGACAATAACAGTAAAGGCTGATGATGATACTGTTGAACAAATGATAAAACAAATAAATAAATTAGAGGACGTAAAAAGAGTAGTTGAATTAAATTCATCAAATTCTGTGGTAAGAGAATTGGTACTTATAAAGGTTGCTGCAACTGAAAAGACTAGAGCAGAAATAAATGAGATTGTTAATATATTTAGATGCAGAATAGTCGATTTATCTCACGAAAGTTTGACTGTATTGGCGACAGGTGGTGAAAGTAAAATCTCAGCAATTATAGATCTTATGAATAAGTATGGAATTCAAGAGATGGTTAGAACAGGTATATCAGCTCTTGGAAGAGGAGAAGATAGTGTTCATAAAGATTTAGGAGTTGAGGATTATGAAGAATAAAATCTTTATATTAGATTCGACTTTGAGGGATGGAGCTCAAGGTCAAGGAATATCTTTTTCAGTTGAAGATAAACTGAAGATTGTTAAGGCTTTAGATAAATTAGGAATTGATTATATAGAAGCAGGTAATCCAGGTTCAAATCAAAAGGATTTAGAATTCTTTAAAAGAATTAAGGACATTAAGTTAGAAAAGTCAAAGGTTGTAGCATTTGGATCAACCAGAAGGGCAGATGTAACAGTAGAAGAAGATAAGAATTTGAAAAGCCTTTTAGAAGCCAATACGGAAACAGTAGTTATTTTTGGAAAATCTGATTCGTTTCAAGTGACAGAAATCCTAAAAACGTCTTTGGATGAAAACTTAGAAATGATAAAAGATACGATAGAATATTTAGTTTCTAAAGGTAAAAATGTAATGTTTGATGCAGAACATTTTTTTGACGGATATAAAAGAAATCAAGAATATGCTATGAATACTTTGGAAGTTGCAAAAGAAGCAGGGGTTCATACGCTAGTGCTCTGTGATACAAATGGAGGTAGCCTACAAGGAGAAATTTTAGAAATCACAAAGAACGTAAAAGAAACTTTAGGAATTATTATTGGTGTTCATACTCATAATGATATGGGACTTGCAGTAGGAAACTCATTGATGGCAGTAGAAGGGGGAGCAACACATATTCAAGGTACATTTTTAGGTATCGGAGAAAGATGTGGAAATGCCAATTTAAGTGCAATAATTCCAACATTAGAGTTGAAACTAGGCTATGAAGTATTAAGCAAAGATAAACTCAAAGAAATAAAGAGTACAGCAATGTATATTTCAGAAATATGCAATATTCCTCTTAAGGATGATATGCCTTATATAGGAGAGAGTGCTTTTGCACACAAAGGTGGAATGCATATAGATGCAGTTTGCAAAATTCCTGTATCTTATGAGCATGTTAAACCAGAGTTAGTTGGGAATTCAAGAAGATTTTTAGTTTCAGAAGTCAGTGGGAAAAGTACAATATACAATCAAATCAAAAAGCTTTTTCCAAACTTCAAAAAAGATAGTGAAGAAGTATTGTTAGTAACAGAGAGGCTCAAAGAGTTGGAATATGAGGGCTATCAATTTGAAGGAGCAGATGGAACTGTTGAACTAGTGATCAGAAAAACAATGGGAAAATATAAACCATTTTTTGAACTTAAGCAGTTTAAAGTAATTGGAGAACAACCTTCTTATGGTGGAGAATTTTCTGCTACAGCTATGGTAGAACTCACAGTAGATAATAATTATGAAATTACAGCAGCACAAGGCCAAGGACCAGTAAATGCCCTAGATAAAGCATTAAGAAAGGCATTAGAAAAGTTTTACCCACTATTAAGCTCTGTAAGATTAGTTGATTACAAGGTTAGGGTATTAGATTCAGATAAAACTACAGCTTCAAGAGTTAGAGTATTGATTGAAAGTACAGATGGAGAAGAAAAGTGGAGTACTGTTGGGGTATCAGAGGATATAATTCAAGCAAGTTGGATAGCTCTGGTAGACTCTATTGAGTATAAATTAATTAAAGATATTGAAAGGAAAGTTAAAACTTATTTTTAAGGAGGAAGAACAAATGGGAATGACGATGACTCAAAAAATATTGGCAGCACACGCGGGGTTAGAAGAAGTAAAAGCAGGACAGTTAATAGAGGCAAAACTTGATTTAGTACTAGGAAATGATATTACATCGCCAGTGGCAATAAAAGAATTTCAAAGGCTTAAATTTGGAGAGGTTTTTGATAAGGAAAAGGTAGCAATTGTTCCAGATCACTTTACTCCAAATAAAGATATTAAAGCAGCTGAGCAAAACAAATTTATAAGAGAATTTGCAAAAGAAAAACAAATTAAAAATTACTTTGATGTAGGTGAAATGGGGATAGAACATTGCTTGCTTCCTGAAAAGGGGTTAGTGGTTGCAGGGGATGTGGTAATAGGAGCAGATTCACACACATGTACTTATGGAGCATTAGGGGCATTTTCAACTGGTATAGGGTCTACAGATATGGGAGCAGGTATGGCAACAGGAGAAGCATGGTTTAAAGTACCATCAGCTTTAAAGTTCGTATTAAAAAACAAACCTGCAAAATGGGTTTCAGGTAAGGATGTAATTCTACACATAATCGGTATGATAGGTGTTGATGGAGCTTTATACAAATCAATGGAGTTTTCTGGAGAGGGACTTAAATATTTATCAATTGATGATAGATTCACTATAGCAAACATGGCAATAGAAGCAGGTGCAAAAAATGGAATTTTTCCTGTAGATGAGATAACAATAGAATACATGAAAGAACATTCAAAAAGAGAATCTAAGATTTATGAAGCAGATGAGGATGCAAAATATGATGAGGTTTATGAAATAGATTTAAGTACACTAAGACCTACTGTAGCATTCCCACACTTGCCTGAGAATACTAAGACAATAGATAATGTAGGAGATATAGATGTTGATCAAGTTGTAATAGGATCTTGTACAAATGGAAGAATAACAGATTTAAGAATTGCAGCCCAAATATTAAGAGGCAAGAAGGTTAAAAAGGGAGTTAGAACGATAGTTTTCCCAGGAACTCAAAAGATTTATCTTCAGGCTATGGAAGAAGGGCTTCTTAGGGATTTCATAGAAGCAGGTGCAATTGTTTCAACACCAACTTGTGGACCATGTTTAGGTGGTCATATGGGTATACTTGCAAAGGGTGAAAGAGCAGTATCAACTACAAATAGAAACTTTGTAGGAAGAATGGGACACGTTGAATCAGAAGTATATTTAGCATCGCCAGCAGTAGCAGCAGCGTCAGCATTAACTGGCAAAATTACAGATCCAGAATTGGTATAGTGGGAGGAATTGAAGATGAAAGCAACAGGAAGAGTTTTTAGATACGGAGATAATGTAGATACAGATGTAATAATACCAGCAAGATATTTAAATACTTCTGATCCAAAAGAATTGGCATCACATTGCATGGAAGATATAGATACAACTTTTGTAACAAGAGTAAAACCTGGTGACATAATTGTAGCAGATAAGAATTTTGGCTGTGGTTCTTCAAGGGAACATGCGCCTATAGCAATAAAAGAATCTGGAGTTAGCTGTGTTATAGCAAGAAGCTTTGCGAGAATTTTTTATAGAAATGCAATAAATATAGGTCTTCCCATTATAGAATGTGAAGAAGCAGTGAAAAGTATTGAAGAGGGCAATGAACTTGAAGTAGATTTTGGAACAGGGGTAATAAAAAATCTAACTACAGGGAAAGAATATCAAGGGGAACCTTTCCCAGAATTCATGCAAAAGATAATAAACAGCAATGGACTTGTTGAATATATAAAGGCTAATAAGCAAGCAAAATAGATAATTTAAAGTAGCAATAGGCGTTAAGTCAGCAACGAGGGGACTATAAAACATAGATTGGCAATGAGCAATTAGGCAGTAAATAAGGGTTATAAAATATAAAGTGGCAATAAGCATTTAAGTAGTGAATATGGGATATAAAATATAAATTAGTAATAAGCAGTTGAATCAATAGACAGGGGCGTATAAGAAATAGATTAACAATAAGCAATTAAATCAATAGACAGGGGGATACAAGAAATAGATTAGCAATAAACAATTGAATTAATAGACAGGGGCATATAAGAAATAGATTAGCAATAAGCAATTAAATCAATAAACAGGGCATGTAAGAAACAGATGTAAATAAGATGCGTTTTATAAATGAAAGGGGTTATTATAGATGAAATATAAAGTAGCAGTTATACCTGGGGATGGAATAGGTCCAGAAGTTACAGAGCAGGCGGTTAATGTATTAAATGCAGTTGGAGAGAAGTTTAATCATAAGTTTGAATATACCTATGCTAAAGCAGGTGGTTGTGCAATAGATGAATTTAAAACTACAGCTCTTCCAGAGGAAACTTTAGATATTTGTAAGGCAAGTGATGCAGTATTGTTAGGTGCAGTAGGTGGACCTAAGTGGGATGATACTAAGGCAAAGGTTAGACCAGAACAAGCTTTATTGGGGCTAAGAGGAGGCTTGAACTTATACTGCAACTTAAGACCAGCAATGCTTTATAAGCAGTTAAAGGATGCATCACCACTAAAGGATAGAATAATTGGTGATGGTATAGATGTGTTAGTTGTTAGAGAGCTAACAGGTGGAATTTACTTTGGGGAAAGAGAATTACTTACAAAGGAAAATGGGGAAGAGGTTGCAAGAGATACAGAGCAATATTCAACTTCAGAAGTCAAAAGAATAGCAAAGATTGCTTTTGACTCAGCAATGAAGAGAAATAAGAAAGTAACATCTGTTGATAAAGCAAATATTCTTGAGAGCTCACGTTTATGGAGAAGAGTTGTTGAGGAGGTGGCTAAGGATTATCCAGAGGTGACTTTAGAACATCTTTATGTAGATAATACGTCAATGCAGCTAGTAAGAGATCCAAGACAATTTGATGTTATATTAACAAGTAATATGTTTGGAGATATCTTATCAGATGAGGCTTCAATGATTACAGGTTCAATTGGAATGTTACCTTCAGCAAGTTTAGGTGACAACAGCTTTGGGTTGTATGAACCTATCCATGGAAGTGCGCCTGATATTGCAGGTAAAGATCTTGCAAATCCTCTGGCAACAATATTATCAGTGGCTATGATGCTTAGATATTCCTTTGGACTTAATGCAGAAGCAGATTCAATAGAAAATGCAGTAAGCAAAGTTTTAGACACTGAATACAGAACTGGTGACATTATGAGTGAAGGTAAAGTTAAGGTTGGAACTAAGAAGATGGGAGAGTTAGTTGTTAGCAATCTTTAATATTGATATCTATAAGTTCTGATTAATCTAATTCATAATTTATAGGTAAATAGCATTGCTCATAGTAAGAAGAGCATGGGATAGATACAAGAAGAATTGTGCTAGACATAAAAGATGAGAATTACAAAGATAAATATATTATTAGTTGTTAGGAAGGCATAATTGGATATATATCTACGAATATAGGATAGTGTTATATGTTTATGAAGATGTGTATAGAACTGTTCCACCTAAATGTTGGTGAAAAAAATGTCGAATTTTTGTAACTTGTCCACTAATATTTCCACCAACATTAATATGGAACAGTTCCATATGGATACTAGAATGATAACATAGGACTGTTTAAGAGTTAGGTAAATAAGAAGAAACCTAAGAAAAATCTTTATTAGCTATATATGATAAACATACGGCAGGATGTCTTCAAATAATATGAGATAATGTCAGGATGCTTTCAGAAAATATTAACTATAAGATATTAAGTATGAAATATAAGATTAAAAAACACAAAGCTTGCTAGTTAGCAAGAGATTAGAAAAGTAATTGATAATAAGCAAAGTTATAAATAAGAGCTATAGAAAAGTACATTTATATACGCAGTATAGAGAGAATATTAGGAGATGATTAGAAATGAGAAGTGATGCAGTAAAACTAGGAGTTGAGAGAGCACCTCATCGTTCATTATTCAAGGCAGCAGGGTTAAGTGACGCTGAGATAGATAGACCTTTAATTGGTATAGTATCTGCACAAAATGATATAATTCCAGGACATGTGCATCTAGGAAATATAGTTGAGGCAGCAAAGACAGGTGTACTTATAAATGGAGGAACTCCACTAGTGTTTCCTGTTATAGGAGTTTGTGATGGGATTGCAATGGGACACGAGGGAATGAAGTATTCTCTGGCAACAAGAGAGCTTATAGCAGATTCTATAGAATGCATGGTTAAGGCGCATAGATTTGATGGTTTAGTTTTCGTTCCAAACTGTGACAAGATAGTACCAGGTATGTTGATGGCAGCATTAAGACTTAACGTTCCATCAATATTTGTCAGTGGTGGACCAATGCTACCAGGTAAGCATAAAGGTTCAGCAGTATCACTATCTACAATGTTTGAGGCTGTTGGTGCTGTTAATGCTAATAAAATGACTGAAGATGAGTTATCAGAGTTAGAAAATAATGCATGCCCAACTTGTGGTTCTTGTTCAGGTATGTTTACTGCAAACTCTATGAACTGTTTAAGTGAAGTTATAGGGCTTGCTTTACCTGGTAATGGAACAATTCCAGCAGTTTATTCAGAGAGAATAAGACTAGCTAAACAAGCAGGTATGCAGGTTATGAACTTAGTGAAATCTGATATAAAACCAAGAGACATAGTAAATGAAAAGGCTATTGAAAATGCATTGAGAGTGGATATGGCACTTGGCTGTTCTTCAAACAGTGTACTTCATCTTACAGCAATATCAAAGGAAGCAAAAGTTCCTATGAATTTAGATAAAATAAATAACATAAGTGCAGAAACTCCAAACCTTTGCAGATTAAGTCCTGCAGGTTGTGACCATATTGTTGATTTATATGAAGCTGGTGGAGTAAGAGCAGTTATGAGTGAGCTTAGTAAGAAGAATTTATTAAAGCTTGACTGCATGACTGTAACAGGAAAAACTCAAGGTGAAAACATAGAGGGAGCTAAGGTTCTTGATCATAAGATTATAAGACCAATAGAAGAACCATATTCAGCTACAGGTGGAATAGCAATTTTAAAAGGAAACTTAGCACCATTAGGGGCTGTAGTTAAAAAGAGCGCAGTGGTTAAAGAAATGATGAAGCACCAAGGAAAAGCAAGAGTTTTTGACTCTGAAGAGGAATCAATAGAAGCAATTCTTCATGGAAAGATTAATCAAGGTGATGTAGTAGTTATTAGATATGAAGGTCCTAAAGGAGGACCAGGGATGAGAGAAATGTTGTCTCCAACCTCTGCATTATCAGGAATGGGACTTGATAAATCTGTAGCGCTAATAACAGATGGAAGATTTTCAGGAGCAACAAGAGGAGCTGCCATTGGTCACGTTTCTCCAGAGGCTGCTGAAGGTGGAAACATAGCCTTAGTTGAAGAAGGAGATACAATTTTAATTGATATAGAAAAGGGACTATTACAACTAGAGGTTTCTGAAGAGGAGCTAAAAGAGAGAAAACAAAAATGGACTCCAAGAGAACCAAAGGTAAAAGAAGGGTATTTAAAGCGTTATGCAAAGCTTGTAAGTTCAGCAGCATACGGTGCAGTTTTTGAGGACTAATACCACAATATTAGAGATAATTGATATAGTTATATAGTTTTTGAAGATTAAATCAAATTTTAATAGTGGTGGATTTATGAGTTTTAAGAGTGCTGTATTTATGAGATAAAAAGATAAGGAATAAATAAAAAGATATTATTTTTAATTTTTAATTGTTGAAAGGAAATAAATTTGTGGGGGGAGTTAAGATGCGAGTAAATGGTGCAGAAATACTCATCAGAACATTAATTGACCACGATGTTAAGACTATTTTTGGATATCCAGGTGGGGCGGTTCTTAATATTTATGATGCTCTTTATAAGCATAGCGAAGAAATTAATCATATTATAGTTGCCCATGAGCAAGGGGCAGCACATGCAGCAGATGGTTATGCAAGGGCTACAGGAAAGGTTGGAGTATGTTTAGCTACTTCTGGGCCTGGAGCTACAAATCTTGTGACAGGTATAGCAACAGCGTATATGGATTCTGTTCCTTTAGTTGTAATTACGGGTAATGTTGCAAAGCCACTTATTGGTAAGGATAGCTTTCAAGAGGTTGATATAGTTGGCATAACAATGCCAATAACAAAGCACAATTTCATAGTAAGAGATGTTAATGAACTTCAGCATACTATAAGAAAGGCTTTTAGAATTGCCAATGAAGGGCGTAAGGGACCTGTACTTATAGATATACCTAAAGATGTAACTGCTGAGATGGCTGAGTATGTTAAGAAGGAACCTCAAAAACTTAAGGAATCAAATGATGTAGATGAAGAAATATTAGATCAAGTAGCTAATTTAATTAATGAAAGTAAGCAGGTATTCATCTATGCAGGTGGAGGAATAATATCTGGAGATGCTAGTGAGGAATTGTTAGCACTAGCAGAAAAGATTAACTCACCAGTAGGTATGACTCTTATGGGACTTGGAGGATTTCCTTATAAACATCCCCTATTTACAGGAATGATAGGAATGCATGGTAGCAGGTGTTCAAATATCTGTGCCACTCAATGTGATCTGCTGATTGCAATTGGAGCTAGATTCAGTGATAGAGTTATAAACAATAAGAATTTTATAAAAAATGCAAAGGTTATTCACTTAGACATTGATGAAGCAGAGATAAATAAGAACGTTAGAGTAGATTTGGGTTTAGTAGGAAATATAAAGGTTATTCTTGAAAGGCTGTTACCAAAGCTTAAGGAAAATAGAAATGAGCAATGGATGGCTAAATTACAAGAACTTAAAGAAGCAGATAAATGTACTTGTGAAAATAAAGGAGAATTAAATCCACAGATAATAGTAACTCAAATAAAAGAGGCTGTTAAAGAACAAGGTATTATAGTTACAGATGTAGGCCAACATCAGATGTGGACTGCACAGTACTATGGTTATGATGCTCCAAGAACTTTTTTAAGTTCAGGCGGACTTGGAACCATGGGATTTGGTATGGGAGCAGCAATTGGTGCTCAAGTTGGAATGCCAAACAAGAGAGTAGTTTTAGTAACTGGTGATGGAAGCTTTGGAATGAACTGCAATGAAATGGTTACAGCAGTTTCTCAGAACCTACCAGTGATAATAGTTATAATGAATAACAGTGTACTAGGAATGGTTAGACAATGGCAGAAGTTGTTCTATGAAGAGAGGTATTCAAGTACTACATTAAATAGAAAGACAGACTTTGTTAAGTTGGCAGAGGCTTATGGAGCAACAGCCTTCAGAGCATATACAGCAGAGGAACTTCAAGATTGCTTAGGCAAGGCTGTGGATTATAATTCACCAGTGTTAATAGATTGTGTAGTAGATATGGACAAAAAAGTTTTCCCTATGGTAGCTCCAGGAGCACCAATAAGTGAAATCTTGCTAGAGAAAGATCTTTAATAATTTGATTTAACTTTCTAAATGAGGAGTAGAAATTCTTTAAGAAAATAAGGAGTATGATTCTTTACAAAATGGAGAAGTTGAAAAATTAAAATAGGTAACTTATATTAATTAGCTAACTTGTATTAAATAGCAACTAGGTTAAGTTTAATTCTCTATAAAATAGAGAAAGTACTCCTTACATGAAAAAGGATAGAGATTCTTTAGTTGGAATGTAAGATAAATATAAAATAATAAAATAATAAAATAAACTTAAATTGGGGAGGAAATTAAAAATGGCAAAGATGTATTATGAAAAGGACGCAAATTTAGATTTATTAAAAGGTAAAAAGGTTGCAGTTATAGGTTATGGCAGTCAAGGTCATGCTCATGCAAGAAACCTTTATGAAAGTGGTGTTGATGTTGTTGTTGGGCTATATGAAGGCAGCAAGTCTTGGGAGAAGGCAGCTTCTCATGGATTAGCAGTTAAAACTGTTGCTGAAGCAGTTAAGGAAAGCGACATCATAATGATACTTGTACCAGATGAAAAACAAGCAGAATTATATAAAGCAGAAGTAGCTCCATACTTAACAGAAGGAAAGGCTTTAGTTTTTGCACACGGATTTAACATACACTATGGTCAAATCGTACCACCAGCGAACGTAGACGTATTTATGGTGGCACCAAAGGGACCAGGACACATGGTAAGAAGAACATATACTGAAGGATCAGGTGTTCCATGCTTAATAGCTGTAGAGCAAGATTATACAGGAAAAGCTAAGGACTTAGCATTAGCTTATACAGTAGGAATTGGTGGAGCAAGAGCTGGTGTTCTTGAAACTACTTTTAAGGATGAAACTGAAACAGATTTATTTGGAGAGCAAGCAGTTTTATGTGGAGGACTTACAGCATTAATAAAAGCTGGGTTTGAAACATTAGTAGAGGCTGGATATCAACCAGAAAATGCTTATTTTGAATGTTTACATGAAATGAAGCTAATAGTAGATTTAATTTACCAAGGTGGAATTTCAACTATGAGATATTCTATTTCTGATACAGCAGAATATGGAGATTATGTTGTAGGAAACAGAATAGTAACTGAAGAAACTAAGAAAGAGATGAAGAAAGTATTAACTGAAATCCAAGATGGTACTTTCGCAAAGAACTGGTTAGTAGAAAACAAGGTAAACAGACCAGCATTTAATGCAAGAAGAAAGCTTGAAAAAGAACATCAAATCGAAAAAGTTGGAGAAGAACTAAGAGGCATGATGTCTTGGATAGGCGAAAAGAAATTAGATGAATAATAGTTGTAAATAACCAATATATGAAATAACTAATCATGTGGGCTACTTGTTTTTGAAGATATCCTATATAAAATACAAATAAAGATAAAGATAAGTTAAATTAATAGAGTGCTAAAAAATATATTTATAAATAAATATCCATATGTTTATAGAGAAACCCAGAAGAAAGCTAAATTTAGCCTCCTTCTGGGTTTTATTTTTGTACCAAGATTTAAATACCTTAAACTTAAAGCATATAAATCTTGTAATCAGATAAATCTTGAATTTTATTTTGTTTATTCTTCAGTAAAAGTAGGATCTTCTACTGGATTGATTAAAGATAATGCTCTTATTGGTCTAACTGATTCAGCTAAAACTGAAGGAGTTATTATAGAAGTACCTCTAATCTCAAAGTATCCAAATGTTGGACATGGTGGGCATGGATTGCATCCAAGACCATCAAGTTGAGCATCTTGAAGACCAGCTCCAGCGATTGGTCCCATACCTCTGTGATACTTTATAGATACACAGTTAAAGAAATCAACATCATAGCTGTAAACTAAGTTTATATATGGTGGGAAGATAGAAGCTCTTCTTGGAATACATAAACCTCTTACAAAGCTTGATATCTTGTCGCAGTTTTCATCATGATGATGTTTTGGTGGAAGTGGTGGAATGAAGTCACTAACTTCATTATTATCAAAGTTAAATAAATCCATTGCAAAATCATCTGGAACATTTCTTGCACCTAAGAAAGCTTCTGCACCAAGACCTGGTGCTTGGTGACAATGTTCATCCATTTCTCCAGCTTCGCCTCTAAATGGACATCTATTAGTGTCGTTGAATCTGATGAAGAATTTATATGCGCAGTTTCCATCGATTACTGTACCACAAAGAGTGTATTGGATTGTGTATCCAATCTTAAATGGCTTTATTCTAATGTTTGCTTTAGCACCATTACGGCAGTCATCAAAGAAAATTTGAGAAGCAAATTCACCTAAATTAATTTGATATAGGTTTGGAGAAATTGCTGTAACACTTTGAGCTGAAGTAAGTGGCTTGCAGTTAATTTCGATATCGTCATTATCAAAAGGCCTGCATGGAGCAACGCTTATTACTCTAGCAGCAGCAGATTCAACAATAAACTTAGCATTTGGACTTGGTGAGAATTCACGATTGCACCAAACATTATTTGATGTGAAGTTTGAAATAAGGTTTGCTTCTTGTGCACCAGGGCCAGTTAGTGGAACTCTAAAATCAGCAGTTACAGCAGTAGCTTCACCCTTTTTGATATCAAATATTGAATCAACATAGTTTAAAGCAGTTCTTGCTGTGCAACGATTGAAACAAGGAATATGAATTCCATTGCAGCAAACTTCTTTCTTTGGTGGGCAAGTGAATATTGGTGATATTTCTGAAATTGGACTTACACCAGCGCCTCCACAATTGCAATTGCAAGTGCATCTGCAATTTGTATTTGAAATTGGACTAGTACCAGAACCTACGTTATTATCATTTGAATGATTACAAGACATTGTTAAATCCTCCTTAAAAAATATACTTTTCAGTACATGCATAGTAAATAATATGCTTTTAAAACCAAAGGTGTTACAAAAAGGGGATGTCTATTAAAAAAAATGGAGTAATAATAAAGAGAGATATAGTAGATAATAGTGGAGATAATAATAAATATATGTATAGAAAATAATAATGGATATAATAGTTTAAATAATGATGTGATTAAAGGAATGTCAATAGAAGGCTTAAAAATCTTGTACATCAAAGTTCAAGTTATGAATAAGTAAAGGATAAGTAAAAAGTAAGGAGTAAAACAGAAAATTAAAAACTGAGAGGTAAGAGGCAAAAGAGAATAATTTTGAAATTAACAAATAATTATTATTATTTAACAATAATTCTATTGAATTCTAAAATCATAGTAGTATAATAAAAGCAAGAAAAAGATATAAATATAAAAATATAAAAAAGTAAGGCATAATTTCTATAAAATATGAAAAAAATAAAAAGGTATGAAAGAATCAACTATCACTTGTACAGTGATTTTAGGAGGTAAAAGTTATGAAACAATATGTAGAAATCGTAGACGTAGTTGCAAGACAAATACTAGACTCAAGATGTTTCCCAACAGTTGAAGTAGAGGTAGTATTGGAAGATGGAACTTGCGGAAGGGCAGCAGTACCTTCTGGAGCATCTACAGGAATGTATGAAGCTGTGGAATTAAGAGATGGAGACCAATCAAAATATCAAGGAAAATCAGTAGAGAAGGCTGTTTCAAATGTAAATGATGAAATAGCTACTGAGCTTATTGGAATGAATGTTTTTGATCAAACATTAATAGATTCAGAATTAATTGCTCTTGATGGAACAGCAAATAAGAGTAAACTTGGTGCTAATGCAATCCTAGGTGTTTCTTTAGCAGTAGCTAGTGCAGCTGCAAACTATTTAGGATTACCACTATACCAATATGTAGGTGGAGTAAATGCAAAAGTATTACCAGTACCAATGATGAATATAATCAATGGAGGAAAACATGCTGATAACTCAGTAGACCTTCAAGAGTTTATGATTATGCCAGTGGGAGCTAAATGCTTCAGTTCAGCATTACAAATGTGTGCAGAAGTATATCATACACTTAAGAAATTATTAAATGACAAAGGATATTCTACAGGAGTTGGTGACGAAGGTGGTTTTGCACCAAACTTAAAATCAAACGAAGAAGCAATATCTGTTATAATCGAAGCTATAGAAAAAGCAGGATATACTGCAGGTAAAGATATATACATTGCTATAGATGCAGCTTCATCAGAAATATATAAAGATGGTAAATATGAACTTACTAACGAAGGAAAATCATTAACAGCTGAACAAATGGTTGATTTCTATGCTGATTGGGTAAATAAATATCCAATAATCTCTATTGAAGATGGTATGGCAGAAGAAGACTGGGAAGGTTGGAAGCTATTAACTGAGAGATTGGGAGATAAGATACAATTAGTTGGTGATGACTTATTTGTTACAAATACTGAAAGATTAGCAAGTGGAATTCAAAAGAAGGTTGCTAACTCAATTTTAATTAAGCTTAACCAAATAGGTACTTTAACTGAAACTTTAAATGCTATAGAAATGGCTAACAGAGCTGGATATACAGCAGTTATTTCTCATAGATCAGGTGAAACAGAAGATACTACTATAGCTGACTTAGTTGTTGCAGTTAATGCAGGTCAAATCAAAACTGGAGCACCAGCTAGATCAGAAAGAGTTGCTAAATACAATCAATTAATAAGAATTGAAGAAGATTTAGCAGAAGTTGCTGAATATAGAGGAGAAAAAGCTTTCTTTAATGTAAAAAAATAATATAAGCTTGCAAGTAGCTAGTTTAACTAGTGTACTATAACGAATGTAAATGCAAGTGGAAATATAAATGTAGATATTAATATTGATGTGATTGTGATTGTAATATAAATAAAACAAAAACGAGGTGGCTGTGAATTCAGTTACCTTGTTTTTGTTTGAAGCTAGTTTAAGTGTATACATAATTTATGAATAATTACAAATTATATGTAATAATTAATTACCTTAAAAATATAGTATTAGTTGTTATTGTAAACAACTTTATAATGTGCTATCATATGAATAGCATTTAAAATGTAGAAATAAAGTACATCTTATGGGAGGTGCCTCATTTGAAAATAGCATTATTAGCAGTAGAAGCTATATTAGGAATAATAATTGCAGTATCAATACTACTTCAACCATCAAAAGCAGATGCTTTAAGTGGACTTATTCAAGGTAAGAGTGAAACTTTCTACTCAAAGAATAAAGGTAGAACAAAAGAAGTATTGCTAGTTAGAGTAACAGCGATTTCAGCAGCATTATTTGCTATCAATACAGTAATATTAAATATAATATAAGAAGCGTATGCTTCAACTTCAAAACTCTAGGTTAAGGCCTGGAGTTTTTATTTTTATATTTCTAATAGAGATAGGCTTTTAGTATGAATTAAGAAGGCAGAATTAAGGATTAAGAATTCAGAAATTAGAATTTAAAATACTGAATAATAGGTGACGGTAAATAAAGTGTAGAACCTATATAGAACTGTTCCATTAAAATGTTGGTGGACAAGTTCTCAAAATTCGACTAAAAAATCGACAAAATAACTTAAAATTCTACCAACATTTAGGTGGAACAGTTACATACGCTTTTATTAATTAATAAATAAGGTATATAGATCAAAAACATGGACAAGATTACTAATAGAGATATATTAAGTTAAGCCATAAAAAAATATCGAAAAAATCCTGTGGTTTTATTTAGAAATACACGGAATATGAAACAAGCATGATATGTAATACACTTGCTAATCAATAAAGATATATATGTAATATATTTGGTAACAAATAAAGATATACATATAATAAATCTAATACTAGTTGAAGATATACATTACTATTTTGTTAAATAGAGTATAAAAGTAAAAAAATTTACGGGAATGAAAATATACCTTTACATAAGTTAACCAATAGTGGATAATCATATGATATAATTAGGGTAAGATATATTCAATAATAATTAAGTTCAAATTACATTATAATATTGAACTTGTTATTTATCTTTATATGTCTAACAAAATTGATTTGATTAAGTTTTATAGAGGTGTGGTAGGAATTAAATTTTGATGTTAGGCACAAAATAATAAGTAAATAGATCCTTTAAAGGAGGTTAACAACGATGGGAATAAAACAAACATTATTACAGTTCATGAGAGAACCAGCATATAACCCAATGGAGATATATGAATTAGCACAAATTTTTGATATCAATAAAAATGAATATAATGCATTTAAAAAAGTAATAAGATCAATGGAAAGAGAAGGTCTTGTTGTTAGTGATAAGAGTGGCAGAGTTGGTGTCATTGAAAAAATGGGAGATCAAGTAGATGAAAATACTGAAGGTTTAGTAAGTGGTAAACTTCAAGTACATCAAAGAGGCTTCGGTTTTGTCATTCCAGATGAAGAGGGAATGAAGGATATTTTCATCCCTATAAACAATATGAATGGAGCAATGAATGGAGATAAAGTTCTAGCTAAGATAACAAAGCAAGACACTGAGAGCAAGAAGTGTGAAGGTCTTATTGTTAAGATAACAGATAGAGCAAATAAGAGTGTAATTGGAGTTTATCAAGATTCAAGAAGCTTTGGTTTTGTAATTTCTGAGGATAAGAGAATTCAAAAGGATATCTTTATCTCTAAGAAAGACAAAAATGGAGCTAGGGATGGAGATGTGGTTATTGTTGAGATAACTAAATGGGCTCAAGATGACAAAAAACCTGAAGGTAAGGTAAAAGAAGTCTTAGGAAGAAAGGGTGAAGTTGGTATAGACATACTAATTATAGCTAAGAAGTATGGTCTTCCAGAAGAATTCCCACCTAAGGTATTGAAGTTTGCAGACAATGTAGAAGATCAAATTTCAGAAAAAGAAATTAAGGGCAGAAAAGATATAAGAAATATAAGAATGGTAACAATTGATGGTGAAGATGCTAAGGACTTAGATGATGCAGTTTCAATTGAAAGATTGGAGAATGGTAACTTTAAGTTAGGAGTACACATAGCAGACGTTACTCACTATGTAAAAGAAAACAATCCTTTAGATAAGGAAGCTTTCAAGAGAGCTACTTCAGTTTATCTAATTGATAGAGTTATTCCTATGTTACCTAAGAAGTTATCAAATGGTATCTGTTCCTTAAATCCTAGAGTGGATAGATTAGCCTTAAGCTGCTTTATGGAGATTGATCATTCAGGAAAGGTCGTACAACATGAAATAGCAGAGACAGTAATAAAAACTTCTGAAAGAATGACTTATACAGATGTAACAAAGATTCTTAAGGATCATGATGAAGAGCTTATAAAGAGATATGATTACCTTTATGAAGACTTTAAGGCTATGGAAGAACTTTGCAACATCTTAAACAAGAAGAGAATGAAAAGAGGAGCTATAGACTTTGATTTTGAAGAGTCTAAGATAATCTTAAATGAACTTGGGAAACCTATAGATATAAAACCATATGAAAGAGAAATAGCCAATAGAATGATAGAAGAATTCATGCTTGTATGTAATGAAACTATAGCTGAGTATATGTTCTGGACTCAAACTCCATTTGTATATAGAATTCATGAGGATCCAGATTCAGAAAAGCTAGAAAAGTTTAAAGAGTTTATATATAACCTTGGGTACAGAGTTCCATGGACTGCTGAAACTCATCCATCTACTCTTCAAGGAGTATTAAACATGGTAAAGGGTAAGAAGGAAGAAATGGTGGTTTCTACACTTTTATTGAGAAGTATGATGCAAGCTAGATATGCACCTCAATGTACAGGTCACTTTGGTTTGTCAGCAAAATACTACTGCCACTTTACTTCACCAATAAGAAGATATCCAGACCTTCAAATTCATAGAATAATAAAGGAATATCTACACGGTCAAATCAATGAAAAACGTTCTAGTGACCTTATGGGCATAGTTGATGCAGCTTCAAAGCAATCTTCAGAGATGGAAAGAGTGGCTCAAGAAGCTGAAAGAGAAGTTGATGACTTAAAGAAAGCTGAGTATATGAGTGAGAGAATTGGTGAGGAATTCGAAGGAATAATATCATCAGTTACATCCTTTGGTATGTTTGTAGAACTACCTAACACAATTGAAGGCTTAGTTCACGTAAATGATTTATTTGATGATTACTATATCTATGACGAAGCTCACTTAGCTTTAATTGGAGAAAGAACAAAGAAGACTTACAGATTAGGTGATGCAATAAAGGTAAGATGTGAGAATGTAGATATTGAAAATAGAGAAATATTCTTTGTGGTAGCTGGAGAGGATGAAGAAGATTTAGATTCAGAATTTGATGAGACTAATGAAGCTTCTGAGGAAGAACTTGAAGGCAAAGAACCAGTAAAGCATACTATAAGTCCAGAAAACCATGAAGATATTAACGAGCAATGGTCAGAATAGAATATAAGTTTTGCCAAATGTTTGGTTGATATTAAATTGTATATATATTATAATTTTAGATAATAAATATTGGATATATAAGTTCTAAATAGTGTTCTACATTTATAGCAAGTACGGTATATACAAATATGTAGTTTATTTATTAAAGAATATATATAATTTAACCAACAGTAAATCACGGTAGGTGAAGAGAAATGGCAAAAAGAGAGAGTAATAAGACTTTAGCTGAAAATAGAAAAGCAAGACATGACTATTTTGTAGAGGAAGGCATGGAAGCAGGTATAGCTTTAGTTGGAACTGAAGTTAAATCAATAAGAGCAGGAAGAGCCAACCTTAAAGATTGTTATGCAGAGGTAAGAAATGGTGAAGTTTTTATTAGAAGTATGCATATAAGTCCTTATGAACAAGGAAATATTTTTAATGTAGATCCTTTGAGGGATAGAAAGTTATTGCTTCATAAAGATCAAATAAGAAGGTTATCAGGTCTTGTACAGCAAGAAGGTCTAACGCTTATACCATTAGCCTTATATTTAAAAGAAGGTAAGGTTAAAGTAAATCTTGGCGTATGCAGAGGTAAGAAGAATTACGACAAGAGAGATGCAATGCTTGAAAAAGCTCATAAGAGAGACATCGAAAGACAAATGAAAGAAAGACTTAGATAATAAATCAGAACTGTAATTATATAAGGCATCTTCAAAAAATAAATAAGTTCAAGATGACTGATAGATTAGGATTATGAATTGAGGTTGCACCATAGTTTTATAGGTGTGGCTAAAGATTTATAATCCTTATTTATTTTTCAGGCTTAAAGAGTAGATAAGTTTATATGTTAAGTTAGTTTAACTTGTCATTTATTTCTAAACGATTTAATTATTTTGCAGGCTTAAAAATAAATTTATTTTAAAGAGATTGAAAAATGTTTTTGGTTGTGCTATCCTTGATAAAGAACTTTATCTTATGTGCATTGTGAAAGATGATTCATACTAAAATTAATTAATAAAACTTAATTAATTTAAGGCATCTTCAAAACATAAATAAGTATATATATGCCTAAGAATATTATTTCCAGTGTGTTTAATTTAATAACTTTAAATTAGTCCTGTGAGACTAAAAAGGGGGATATAAAAATGTTAAAACTTCAAGAGCAACAAGAAGTTATCGATGTTGCAGACAAAGTGCCTCTAGGTAAGGCCATTCCATTAAGTATCCAACATTTATTTGCAATGTTCGGATCATCAGTATTAGTACCAATCTTATTTCATATTGATCCAGCTACAGTCTTATTTTTCAACGGTGTAGGAACAATTTTATATGGAATTATAACAAAGAGAAAGATACCAGCATTCTTAGGTTCAAGCTTTGCATTTATTGCACCAGTTACATTGCTTGCAACAAAAGGATTTAGCTTTGCGCAGATTCAATCAGGTTTCTTTGTGGCAGGTCTTGTATTCTCAGCAGTGGCAATAATAATTGGCTACACAGGAGTAGGCTGGGTAAAGAAAGTACTTCCACCAGCAGCCATGGGTTCAGTAGTTGCAATCATAGGTCTTGAGCTTGCACCAACAGCAGCAGATATGGCAGGTTTTGCAGTAGGTGGAGCTAACACAAAGGTTATGAATCCAACTTGGATTGCAGTATCAATGATTACTTTAGCAACAGTAGTTATAGGAACAGTTGTATTTAGAGGATTTTTAAAGGTTATACCTATACTAATCGGAGTAGTAGTAGGATATATCTCAGCATGTTTCTTTGGACTAGTAGACTTTACACCAGTTTTAAATGCAAACATCTTATCTTTACCAAAGTTTGAGATGGCTCAAATGAACTGGACATGTATACTGGTAATCTTACCAGCAACATTAGTTGTAATAGCAGAACATATAGGACACGTAGCTGTAACAAGCAGCGTTGTAGGAAAAGACTTAGCAGAAGATCCAGGTCTACATCGTTCACTTTTAGGAGATGGACTTTCAACAGCTTTATCTGGATTATTTGGTTCAGTACCAACAACAACTTATGGAGAAAACATAGGAGTATTGGCTATAACTAAGGTTTACAGTTCATATGTAATAATGGGTGCAGGTGCACTTTCAATAGTACTTGGTTTTTCAGGTACACTATCAGCTTTAATTAAGACAATACCAACACCAGTAATAGGAGGAATCTCTCTATTATTATTTGGTACTATAGCAGCATCAGGTATAAGAACATTTGTTGATGAAAAGGTTGATTTCTCAAAACCAAAGAACTTAATCTTAGTATCAGTAATCATGATAGTTGGTCTAAGTGGAATTTCAATAGATATAACAAAAGCAGGAATGGGAACAGTATTCCAATTAAAAGGAATGGGATTAGCTTCAGTAGTAGCTATAGGCTTAAACCTAATATTAATCTTATTCGAAAAGCTTGGAATAATGAACGAGAAATAGAGAATAAAATAAAAATATACTTATAAGAAGATAAAAAGATAGATATAGAAAATATAAAATATAAGTATAAAACCAATAGATATAAAAAATATAAAATAGATAAATATATAAATTATGATAAAAATATAAAAATATCCTTACAGCTGTGGTGAAACCACATAATAATTTTTGCCCACCGATTAGATATAAAGGTACATGAGAAAAGCTCCTTGGGATTGTTAGTTTCATAAATATGAAACAAGCAAATCTCAAGGAGCTTTATATATTTTAAATGAGCATAATATTTCAATGCTCATAGGTACAAGCATTTCTAGATGAGGAAAGGTGATGTTTAGATGAGCTGTTCAAAGATTCTATTATTCTATTTTGCAAATATATAAAAATTTAACTATATACATATTTAAAAATAAAAATATATAAATATTTATAGGAAAAATGCCGCTTGCAGGGGATTTGTGCATAATTTAAATTAAAGTAAACCTACAAGTTCTCTAAATTTTGAGTAAAATTTAATATTGTTTAGGGTAGGATCATTAAGAGCAATCTGCTTATAATCAGGATCTATTTCAACTACTTTTTGAAGACAGTTAAGGGCCTCATCCTTCTCTCTAAAAAGAGATAATAATCTTGTCTTGTAGTAATAAGGAGCAGCAAAGTTTGGATCTAAGCTTATTGCTTTATCAAAGTTTATCATGGCTTTATTAAAATCACATTTGTAACAATACAAATCACCTAAGTTGCAATACACCCAAGGATGTTCTCCATCAGTCTTAAGCAAATCTTCATAACTCTTTATGCAATTATCATATTGCTTTGCAACGAAATAGCTGTCAGCAAGATATTTTAATAGTCCTACATTGGTCTTTTCAAATTCAAAAGCTTTTTTCAAATAAGGAATTGCCTCCACATAATCTCCGTTTAAATATAAAGAGATAGCCAGTCCAGAAACAGCATAAGGGAAGTTTTCATTGTACTCTAAAGCTTGGTTAAAAACAGCTATGGCTTCCTTATATTTATAAATTTCAATTAAAGAATTGCCTTTATTAACATAAGGATAGGGGTCAGCAGGTGTGAGTTCAATGGCTTTATCAGCATAAAAAATAGCATCGTTGTACCTTTGAACCTCAAAATAGCACCAAGCAATATTGTTATAAAGTTCTGAAGAAATTGGATTTAATTTTAAAGCTTCTTCACATTTTTCTATAGCTTGGTCATTTTTATTTTGTTCTACCAAGATGTAAATTAATTGGCCGTAGTAGAAATTTATTGGGATGTCATCAATATACTTGGTAAGCATCTTGCTTGCAGCATCTAACTTATTTTTGTTAATAAGGAAAATAATCTTCTTCATCAAAAACTTTTGGTTAGTAGAGAATTTTCTTAAAAACACTAGTATTATGCCAGATAGAATCAAGCAAATAAGCAAGACTATAATTGTATAAATCAACAATGAATCATTCATTAGAACTTTGACCTCGAAACTTATTATATATTATATTATGTTTTAGTAGTAAAAAAAGGAACAGTTCATAACCTTGACTATAAAATTTAAATCATATATACTAGAGAAGTAAACTGAATATAGATGCAAATGCGTTAAACTTATAGATTCACCATACATGGGGGCGATTTGGCTTCGACGGGGGTGAGGTAGGTTTGATAAGCGAGCTAGGGTAAGCATGGAACCCTATGAACAGCTATGCACTAAATGTAAACGCAGAAGAAAATAATTTTGCATTAGCTGCTTAGGCAGCTTCGTTCTACCTGAGAGTCCCACGACTTAGGATAGGGCGTCAATTAGTGGGGAACCGAGCTTAGGAAAGCTTTGACCTAAGAACGGAATTTATGAAGCTACTGAAGTAAGAATCTCGTTGCTAGGAGTCTTATGGAGGGAATGTTAAAATAGCAACTGCGCTCGGAGAAAGTCAAGCAGATCTGCTTTCGGACACGGGTTCGATACCCGTCGCCTCCACCATGAAATACACGACTGCTTGTAAGTGGCTTTAAAAGCTGCTTACGGGTGGTCGTGTTTTTTTGTTGTTACGGGTAGCATAGCATTTAAAATAAATATTAATAACTAAATATCGTTAAGGTAAATTAATAATGTTATTATTAGAATTTAGTGGATATGTAATCAGCATAAATATTCTAGAGGATAAAAAATTTTGTTAAAGAAGTATTAGGATTTAAAGACCACATTGAAGTAACGTTCAATGTGGCTTTTTTGCTTAAAAATAGAAAAAGAGTAGTCACGGTTAGAAGCAGCATTTTGAAAGATATAGTAATAGTTTTATGTTAAAGTAAGTTGATTCTTGTTAATTTGTTTGATGAAAATATATTTTGTAACAGAACAAGAAAAATATACAATTATGTTATATAATTAGTAATGAAATAAATAATTTTTTGCTTATTAAAGGGGATGAACAAATGAAGCAAATAATAATAATACCTGGAATATTAGGAAGTAATTTAAATTATGGAAAATGTCCAATATGGCCACCAACTGAAATGGAGTTTTTTGTAAAAGGATTAGTGGTTGCAATTAGAAATTTAAGTGATATTGCAACAGATAAAATTACAACTGATTCAATTGATAAAGGAACATATAATGAATTGTATGAATTTATAACAGAAGCAGGATCAGATTTAAAAGTTGATAGATTTCCTTATGATTGGAGAAAGAATAATTTTGATGCAAATACTATGGAAGAATTGATGGAGTTAATTGTTGATACTAGTGCCGATGAAGTCATTTTAGTAGCGCATAGTATGGGAGGGATACTTTCAAAATTATTTTTATTACTTAATAAAGATAATGAATATATTAAAAAGGTAAAAAAACTAATAACTATTGGAACTCCTTGGAAGGGTTCACCAAAAGCATATATTAAATTAAAGTATGGTATAGGAGCAGTACATATGCCACATGTGTTTAAATCCACTATACCTAAATTACCAAGTGTATATCAATTGTTACCTAATAAATGTTATACTGAAAATAAAGGATTTATAGCAAACAAAGATTGGAATGATATTTATAAAGAATATGTTGATATATTAAGAAAAAATGGATTTAATCATAATAAAATTTTAAGTGAATTATATGAAAAAATGAATGAGAATATACCTAACTGGATTGAGCATCATGAAATAATAGGATATAGTAAGCCTACATTAACAAGTATAAGAGACGTAGGAGCAAAAGTTTTTGGAGAACATGGAGATGGTGATGGTACAGTACCATTATTTAGTGCAATATCTGATACAAAATATAAATATTTTATAAAAAGTGAACATACTTCATTACCAACTAACTGTCAGGTAAAAGAAATATTAAGAGAAATTATATTTGAAAGTAATTCTATGGAATGTATTAATGATAAATTACATCTTCAAACGTATCAAGAGATACTTGATAATGGATTTGAGGGAAAAGTTGTAAGAGTAGCTTGTCCGGTAAATGTTTCATTAATAGATGAAAATGGTGAAATGATATATGGCGATTTATCAAAAGTAAATACTGATAATTTTCTTAAATTGCTCTTAGGTCAAAGTGATAATATAGAATATATAGATGGAGATGTGTACTTTATATTTAATAATAAAAATGATTTGACTTCAAATAAACTATTAGTTCAAGCATATGAAGAAGGTGCGGTATCAATAGCTGTAGAGGAATATAAAAATGGCAGAATAGGCGATGTGGCGAAATTTAAAACATTTAATATGGATTATTCAAAAAATGCTGAAGTAATAATTAATAATGAACTTGATAATTGTAATGTAAAATTATTTGGAGATGGAGAGAAAAAAATCACACGAATAATTTTAAAGGGTGAAAGTCAAAGTGAAAGTAATAAAAATATAATATTACCCAAAACTGAATATAACTTTATTGGGGAAAATATTGTAGAAGTAGATACAAATAAATATTTAGCAATTGGGAATGTTGAAATATATGTTGATAAAGTAATAGAAGGAACTTATGATGTATTAGATACATTTTATTCTGTAAATTGCGAAAATGTTAAAAGTATTTCAGAAAAAGAAAAATATTTACTTGATTTAAAATTAGGAGATAATCTAATAAAAATATATTCTACAGATAAATATGAAAATGTTGAATTGATAAATGAAATATATATCTATCATATTGATAGCAATTATGATAGATTACCATTTCTAAAGGTGAAGATGGGACGAGAAAAGTATACGTTAATCACTGAATTTAATGAAAGTAAGGATTTAGAAAAATTTAATTTGATAGTACCTAAAGTAGAATTTTTATTTAATGATAATGATGGTGTATTATTTAATTATATTGAAATAAAAAATAAAATGAGAGAAGTTAAGTTAAAGGTTACAGACTCATTTGGAACATTAATAAGTGATTCATTTATAGTAGATGAAAAGTTATTAAATCTTATAATTGACTCTAAGGCAACTTTAAGTGAATTAAAAAAGTTTTTAAAATTATTAAGATTAAATGATTTTAAAAGATTTAAAGTCATTCGAAATGGTGTAAAAAAGAGTTATAAAGTATTAACTAATGAAAGAGTTACTGATGCTGATTCGTTGGAATTTGAAAATTCTACTATATCAATAAATATAGATAAAATGAAAGAATATAGAATTATGTTTAGCAATATGAGTGAATACTTTAATTTGAGCGAAAATGAATTTAAACAACAATTTTCAATTTTCTCAAATAATTCTACTAAAGAAATATTAGGCCTTAAATTAAAGATATATTTAGCAGTAGAAGATAATTCGGAGACAACGCAATTTACTAATTTGGATTGTATAGAATATAGTATTAAGGATAATAGATATAATTATAATATATCATCAGAAAAGATAAAAAAGCATTTATCAAATCTAAAATTAAATCCAGATATGTATGAATATGAATATAACGCGATATACTTTTTAATTTATATTGATAATGAAGAAAATACATTACTTCGTGCTTGTAAAATAGAAATAAAATACTAAGAAGGGGTGAGGGTTATGCATGGTCAATTGATTATAGGTATTAATATTGTATTATTAATAATATCAATACTTATTTATTTGAAAATTAGAAAAGAAAATAAATTAAGTATGTTTGACTATAGAGGATTTATAAAACTTTTAGTAATAATTGCACCATGCATAATTGTTATTATTAATATAATTATATATTATATATTTAAACCAAGCATATTTTGGAGTAAAGTAATTTTTAGTCCATTAATAATTCCATTTTATGTATTTATTAAAGATCTGATAAAATATTTAAAAAGAGAAATAATATATAAAATATATTATTTTGATATAGAAAATGATATTACTAAGTGGTTAGATGGATATACAAATATTTACAATAATGTGAATATAGTTTTGTACAATGATAAAAAATTATTGTGTTGCAAGGTAATATTGAGATTAAAATATCCTAATACTAATGTTGATAAAACGACTTTGTTAAAGCATTTAGAAAGTAATTATAATAATATAAGATTTAATATAGTCATACATTCAATGAAACAATGATTATTTATAAAATTTAAGAAAAAAATTTGGTGGATTTTAAAGGTCATGCTTCGCCTCCACCATTGAAACCCTCGACAGAAATGTCGAGGGTTTTTTAATTTGTTTGGATTTAGGATTGTTCATAATGAACCATATCATAAGTAAATGAGGTTTATAGCCTTAGGCACTGATATAACTTGGTTAAGGCTATTTTTATAGGGGAAAATACAGTATTACAAGTAATGATTAATTAACAAAAAAGGCTATAATAAGAAAGGAAAACAATTTTTTAGTGATAGATAAGTAGTAATTTGACGATTTAAGTAGGTGGCATTTTAGCAATAATGGGAAGTTTGAATCAGTAATGAAAATGAGCATAATTTAAACAAATCATGGAGAAAGGAAGTTTAATATGGATTTTAAATATTATCTACCAAATGAACAAGGAAATAAAGTTGAGTGTAGAACTACTTCAAATTCAGTAATTATAATTGGTGCTAATGGGTCAGGGAAAAGTAAGCTTGGTGCATGGATTGAGCAACAAAGCTTTGAAAATGTCCATCGTATTGGAGCTCAAAGAAATCTTAATTTTAATGAAAATATATCTCTCAAAAGTTACTCACAAGCTGAATCATTAGTTTTTTATGGGTCAGAAGACCCTTCTCAAAGAAACCAGAAAAACTTTCGTTGGAATTGGGGAAAGTCCTTTACGACAAAGATGATGGATGATTTTGAAAATGTTCTTGCTGCTTTGATTGCTATGAAAAACAATGAAAATGATGCCTATATTGCTGAATGTAGGAAAGCTGAACAGATGAATCAGCCGAAACCGCAAACTCCAATTACATCTATTGATAGGCTTCAGTTCATATGGAATGAAGTATTTCCACAGCGAAAATTAAGGATTGATGATTCTAAATTCTATGCAGTTTTTGAAAAAAGTGGCAATGAACAGGTGTATTCCGCAACACAAATGAGCGATGGTGAACGAGCTGTCCTATATCTTGCGTCTCAAGTGTTATGTATCACTGCAAATAAAACCATTATAATGGACGAGCCTGAAATACATCTTCATCATTCAATAATGAACCGCTTGTGGTTAGCCTTGGAACGGTATAGGTCTGATTGTTTATTCATCTATATTACACATGATACTGAATTTGCTGCCATGCACAAACATGCAGATAAAATATGGATACGCGAATTTGATGGTCTTAATTGGACTCTTGTAAGAATCGAAAATAATGAACTTCCAGAGGACTTGCTCTTAGACATTATGGGCAGCAGAAAAAATGTGCTATTTGTTGAAGGTGAAAAGAGTAGCTATGATACGCAACTTTATACGGCACTTTATCCTAAATACTATGTGATTCCATGTGGTGGCTGTTCACAAGTTATAGCACGCACAAAAGCATTCAAGAATAGCTCTGTATTGCACCACTGCAATGTATTCGGGATTATTGATAGAGATTTTCGTTCAGACTATGAGATTGAGAAGTATAAAACAGACAATATATTTACTATAAAAGTTGCAGAAGTAGAAAACTTGTTTTTAGTGGAAGAGTTACTACATTTCATGGCAGTTCATTTAGGGAAAAATCCCGATGAGGTGCTTGCTGAAATTAAGAATTATGTAATTAACGTACGATTTGCCAATCAACTAAATGGGCAGATATGCCAGAGTGTTGTTGCTGAAATAAAGTATAAACTCATGAGTGCTGAGATTTCTAAGAAAAATGAAGCGGAGGCAAAGAACTCTTTGAATACACTCCTTTCATCTATTAATTATGAACAAATAAAGGCAGACCAAGAAGCAAAATTTGGAACTGCATTATACAGCAATGATTATAAGGAAGTTATCAAGGTTTTCAATGAAAAGAACATTGCAAAGACGATAGGACACTTTTTCGGACTTCAAGATGCTGCGTACTGTTCAACAGTTAATGCTTTGCTGCAGGGAGATAAACGTAAAGATATTATAGCTGCTCTTGCAGTATATTTACCAGCCGATATACCAAGATAATTATCTTTTTATCACAAGCAGTTTAATTGTGAATGATTAGGGTGAGGAGGAATAAAAGTTGATTACATCTTTAAATATTAATCAGAAGATTTGCGATGATACAATTAAATTTATAAATGAATATTTACATGGTGAAGATGATATTGTTTTTTTACATGAAGTTACAAATGCAGGAATCGAAGAATTAAAGAATAAAAAACTGACGTGTTTAGCACCGTATTATCCAGATACTGCACGTTTTAAAACAATAGCTATTGTAAAAAACGAAAAGAATATTGAGAATATAGAATTGCAACCTTTTATATTATCACAAAAGAATAGGACAGTTTTTTTGCTACAATCTAGGACTAAAAAAAATGAGATTGTTACTGATTTAATAATAGGAATACATGCTCCTATAGGCAATAAAGCATGCGAAGATTCATCTGTTATTCCTTTTTGGGAATCTTTAATTGATGTGATTAATAATATTGTATCTTATAAGTGTTTAAACTTTTATGGAATTAATAAAAAAATACAAGATATAGTTATTGTTGGAGATCTAAATGTATATGTTCCTGGCACTGAGAAAAAAAGATTATTTAATAGATTATTATCTGTAGGGATGGTAGATTTATGGATTGAAAATAATAAGCTCAATAATCATTATACGTACAAAAAAGGGGAAGAAGGTTCGAGAATTGATTATGCGTTGATATCTGATGATTCATGGGATTCGTACAATATAAGGATTGTGGATGACACTAGAGGAAAAGATGGGTTTACAGACCATTCAGCTATTATAATTAACCGAAAATAATGGTGGATAGAATGATTTGTTCGTATAGTTAACAGGTTTATAAAACTATTAGATTGAAAAATTGAATTCTTTTCATCCAAGTAATGATACAGATTGTAGTTTGTATGATAGATAAAAACCTCACTTGCTACTGATACGGAGAACCGTATCATAAGTAAATGGGGTTTTTAGTAAAGTTAGATAAAGGTGTTGGTGGAAGGTAAACCCTACTATTATAACATTCTAAAGCCATTAAATAACTACTATTCTATATTGGAACTCTTATAAATTATATTGAATTAAAACAAATAAGGTGCGTGATAAATTATGTTGAGTTACATAACTTACTACACACCTTATTATTTTAAAAATCACATCAACATTTTACTTGATCATATCCTTTTTATTTAATACATTAATAATTTCTTTAGATAATTTATAGGATTCACCTGCTCCAAAAACTATAATGATGTCTCCGCTTTTAGCTTCACTAAGGATTTTGCTACATATTTGATCAGAGATTTCTATATATTCAGCTTTATTTATATCTATTTTATTACATAACATATTAAAATTAATTGGTTCTATGTTTTTATTTGCTTCTCGTCCTAAAAAAGGTTTTGTAATGATAACTCTATCTGCTTTCTTTAATGCTTCAGCAAACTCATTAAAAAATAGTTTTGCCCTTGAAAGTTGATGAGGCTCAAAAATAGCAAAAACTTTTTTTCCTGGATAACTAAGTTTAACTGAATCCAATGTAGCTGCTACTGCTGTAGGATGATGAGCAAAGTCATCAAAAATCTTAATATCATTAACATCTGCTATCAATTCTAGTCTTCTTCCTATTCCTTTGAAATTTTCTAAGGAATTCTTTATTGAATCTATATCAACCCCTAACTCTAACGCTGTAATTAATACTCCTAAAGAGTTCTCCACATTATGTTTACCTATCAATCCGAGTTTGAAAATATTTTCTTTATCATCATTTATTACTTTAAATGATGAATATTCAGGGGTATTTGAATTCAGTTCTGCTTTATACTCCATGTCAAAAGGAAATTCAAGCTTATTATCTATATAATATCCGATAACTTTTACTCCTTCTTCATTTAACCAGTCTTTTAAATCACATAATATTTCTCTAATAGCTAAACTATCTTCATTAACAATCAAAATCTTGGGGCCTTTAAGCCTTTTTATAAAGTTTTTAAAAGAATCCTTAACTTCATTTATATCCTTAAAAAACTCTGGATGATCCATTTCTACATTGTTTATTATAGCTACTGAAGGGCTGTAATTTAAAAAGTTATTATTAAATTCATCAGCTTCGCATACAAAGTAATTTGACATTCCTAGTCTGTATCCACCACCCCAATTTTTAAAGGTTGTTCCAGCTTCAACAGTTGGATCTAGTCCTCCATTTTCCAAAACAAGTCCCATTAATACTGTAGTTGTAGATTTACCATGTGTACCTGCAATGGAAATAACAAATTTTTCATTCTGTACATATTTAGCTGAAAACTCCTGCCATGTCATTAAAATTCCTCTTTTTTTAGCTTCCAGTATTTCTGGATGATTAGGTGAAATATCTAAAATAGCAGGTGATATAGCTAAGATATCAATATCATCTATATGACTTAAATCATGACCTTTTAAAATATCTATATTATTTGCTAAAAGAGCATCTTTATAATACCCTGACACATTCAAGTCACATCCTGACACGTCAAACCCATTGTTTTTTGCAATAATTGCTATAGGTGCAGCTCCACTCCCGCATATACCCATAAAATGCACTTTTACTTTATTTTTCAATATAATTCACTCCCATTATCACATTATTTAGATTAAGACTAGGTTTAAAAAAGTATTTGTGCTGCTATCTAGTTGACATAAAGTAGCTTCACATTAAATTACAAATTTAAGTTAATTATAACATAGGTTTACTATTATTCCCCATTAATATCTAAATTGATAATAAACTTTATATAACGGTATTAGTAAATAAAATTGCAGTATTTTTTAAAGCTTACTTTTTTATTAGATAAAGAGGGTATGATATTGAAGATAGAAAATAAAATATTACTTTTACTATTATGCTGACATGATGATACAATAAAACAAGAATTCATCGATGGTAAAGATTGTATAAAAGTTATCGACACAATTCGAAATCAGGTATACATGATAATATATAGATTTAGGCGTGGATTTCAACGTCTCCACCATAAAATACGCAACCGCCTGTAAGTAGCTTTAATAGCTACTTACAGGCGGTTGTGTTTTTGGAATATTACATTGTTAATGGATATATTTTTCCTATTAGATTATCTGTATAGGCTAGTTTTCCATCCACAGTTATTACAACAGCGCCCATACCTTTAATTCTATTAACTCTATGAATAATTGAAGCAGCATCTAATCCAAACAATTTTGTAGTATATATATCGCAGTCTACTGATTTATCAGCAATAATAGTTAAAGACGCTATATTACTTTTTATTGGATAGCCTGTTTTGCTGTCAAATATATGGTGGTATTTACTTCCGTCCTTTTCAAACACTCTCTCATATATTCCTGAGGTTACAACGGATTGATCTTTTATTTTAACAAGTGCCACCGCATTTCCTCTTGGTAGAAACGGATTTTGTATTCCCACATTCCAGTCACCGCCTTCGGATGGTGATTCTCCAAAAACGAGAACATTACCGCCCATATCTACCATAGCTGAAACAGCCCCATTTTCCTTAAATAAATCCATGACTTTATCAGCAAAGTAGCCTTTAGCTATAGCTCCAAGGTCTATCTCAATGCCTTGTTTCAAGAAATACACGGTCTTTTTTTCATCATCTAGTTGTATATTTTCAGGCTTTAAAAGTTCTAGTACCTTTTCTATAGCTTCTTTCTCTGGTACATGTGCCTCTTTAAAACCTATTCTCCATAATTTTATTAATGGACCTATTGCAATATTTAAATATGTATTCTCACATAGACTATGTTTTTTTCCTATTTTTATCAGCTCATACAGTTCCTCATCCACTTTTTGTGGAGCCAATGAAGCTGTTTTTTTTAGCATCGCAAGCTGTGAGTTATCACTGTTGGCACTAAAGACTTCTTCATAATGAATCAGCATATCTTCAGCCTTTTCTACAAGCTTTTCAGATACCTCACCCTTTATATAGAGAGAGATTTTTGTTCCCATAAGATATATTATCTTCCTATATTCATTCATTTTGCTCTCCTATATTGAAATTATTTTGCCCATGAATTAGAAAGGCATCTATAAGGTCTTTATCAATACTAGTTAGTTTTCTTTCATTGTGATGGGCTATAAAATAATCTAAGTTCAGCTCATCAATTGGAATTTCATATATATTGTATTCAGATGGACACTCCTTTACATCGATGCTTTCTGGTATAAAGGTCAGTCCCAAATTATTTGTTGCAAGTTTAAGTACAGTATTGATTTCGGTGCTTTCCATTATGATTTTTGGCTCCACCTTATAAATACTTAATAATTGATCTATCTGTTTTCTTATAGCAGAACCCTTGGAAGTTAGTACTAGCTTTTGACACAATAGCTTGTTTATGTCGATAGTTCCTTCTGGAATAATGGCCACGTCTTTTTGATATAGATCAGAGCAGCGAGGAATAATAGCACGGTATCTGTGTCTGCCCCAATTAATGGCGTTTAAGTTTGGAGAAATATTTCTTGAATTTTGCCCAATCCAAAAATCTAATTCACCATTTTGAGTGAGTTTTTCATTTTTTTCTGGTAAAGCCTCTGAAAGCTCTATTTTACAGTTTGGATGCATACCTAAAAATTTTGGTAAAAAAAGAGGTAGAAGGTAGGTCCCAAGACTAGGAAGTACTCCTATCTTTATAATCTTGTTATCGATATCTGACACAGCTGATATTTCCCTAAGCAGCTTAGCATAATTATTTTCTATTGAAGTTAAATACTGATAATATATCTTCCCTTGCTCGGTTAATCGATATGGCAGCTTGTTACGACTGATAAGCTCACAGTTTAACTGACTTTCTACCCTTTTAATAACCTGTGTCAAGTAAGGCTGAGAAATATAAAGTGATTTGGCAGCCTTGCCATAATTACTGTATTTTAAAATTGCATCAATATAATACAAAATATCCTGAGAGTAGTATGTTGACATTTGCTTCATCCCTTTGTGAAATAATTAACTTATTTATTATTGTGTTTGATTATAACAAATATGTTATCAAACTTCAATAAATAACTATTAGATATAGTATATTTAGTATGTTAAAATTATATCAAATAATTACTAAAGTTATGAAAATTTGAAATACAGAAAGGGGATTACTATGAAATACTTAGCAATTGTAGGCACTAACTCAGACGTGTCAACTAATCGTATGCTGCTTCAATTTATGCAAAAGCATTTTTCTAATGAGGCAGAGATAGAACTATATGAAATTAAGGATTTACCTGCATTTAATGAACCAGAGGATTCTGATATTCCTGAAAAGGTAGCAGATTTATCTGATAAAATTCTTAAAGCAGATGGAGTAATAATAGCAACTCCAGAGTATGATCATGCCATACCTGCAGTTTTAAAGAGTGCTCTTGAATGGATTAGTTACACTAGTCAAGCACTTACTAACAAGCCTGTTTTAATAGTGGGGGCTTCTCTTGGTACACTTGGTTCATCCCGTGCACAGGCACATCTTAGACAAATACTTGATTCACCTGAGCTTGCTGCCAGAATCATGCCAAGCAGTGAATTCCTTTTAGGAAAATCACAGGGTGCATTTGATAGCACAGGAAATCTTATTTATTCAGATAAGCTATCAGAGCTTGATGAAATTTTCAGAGAATTTATTCTATTTACAGATATTACATCAAAACTTTTAGCAGAAAAAGTTTTAAATAAAAAAGTTAGAAAATTCACTTGGCAAGAATAGGAGGAGGAATATCAATGAAATTTATAGCAATTGTTGGAACTAGTGCGAAAAAATCATATAATCGTAAATTACTTCAGTTTATGAAAAAATACTTTGACTCAAAGGCAGAAATAGAAATACTTGAGATTACAGATGTTCCTATGTTTAATCAATCTGATAATCAGTCCTCAAGTGAAGTTATACAGATGTTCAATGATAAGATTACAGCAAGTGATGGTGTTATTATAGCTACTCCTGAGTATAATCATTCAATTCCATCAAGTCTTAAAAGCTTAATTGAATGGCTAAGCTTTGATCTTCATCCACTTGCAGGCAAACCAGTAATGATCCTTGGTGCTTCTCTTGATGTTCAAGGTTCTTCTCGTGCACAGCTACATCTTCGTCAAATCCTAGATGCACCAGGTGTTGATGCAAATGTAATGCCAGGATATGAGTTTTTACTTGGAAGTGCACATAAGGCATTTGATGAGGAAGGCAATCTAAACAATGAAAGAACCATAGACTTCTTAGAAATATGCTTCTTACGTTTTATGCGTTTTGCAAAGATTTCAAATCAGCTTAACGAAGAAGAAGAGTTTAGCTTTAACCCAGGAGTATATGAGGTAGATGCAATAGGTCACAGTGGAAGTCTTCCAATAAAAGTATCTTTTAGTGAGAAGAGAATAGAAAGTATAGATATAGATACAGCTGGTGAAACAGAAGGACTTGCAGATGTAGTTTTTGTAAGAATACCAGATAAAATAATTGAAGGACAAACATTAAATGTTGATGCTCTTTCTGGTGCTTCTGAAACTAGTACTGCTGTACTAGATGGTGTAGCCAAAGCAGTAAAGCTTGCAGGAGTTAACCCTGACATACTTAAGAGACGTCCAAAGCCTGCTAGCAGCCTAATCAAAGAAGACGAAGAATACACTTGTGATGTAGTAGTTGTAGGTGGAGGCGGTGCTGGATTAAGTGCAGCTGCAACAGCGCTACAAAATGGGTCAAGTGCTATTGTTCTTGAGAAATATCCAGCAGTAGGTGGAAATACCATACGTTCAGGTGGTCCTGTTAATGCTGCAGATCCAGAGTGGCAGAGCCAGTTTAAAGAAAATCCAGGAGAAAGACATACTATTGAAGAACTACTAGCTACAGATGAGAGCTTAATTCATCCAGAATATATAGATGATTTCCGTGCACTTAGAAAAGAGTATTCTGATTACAAGAAAAAGTTTGACGTAGAACATGGACATCTATTTGACTCTCCATTACTTCACAGAATGCAAACATATTTTGGTGGTAAAAGAACTGATCTTAATGGTAACACCATATACGGACAATATGACCTAGTAAAGATACTTACAGACAGAGCTTTAGAAAGTGTTAAATGGCTAGAGGAAATAGGGGTTGAGTATGATAAGAGTATAGTATTTGCTCCAGTTGGTGCACTTTGGCGTCGTGGTCATAAGCCTACAAAAAGCCATGGCTCATCATTTATACTTGCACTAACAAAATATGTAGAAGATAATTCAGGAAAAATCATTACTGATAGCCCTGTAAAAGAATTTATCATAGAAGATGGTGAAATAAAAGGAGTTATAGCAACTGGTGTTAATGGTCAAAAGATAACTGTTCATGCAAAAGCAGTAGTGCTTGCAAGTGGTGGATTTGGTGCAAACACAAAGATGCTAAAAGAATACAACACTTACTGGGCAGAAATTCATGATGATATAAAAACTACTAATTCTTACGCTATGACTGGTGATGGAATATTACTTGGTAAAACTGTAGGAGCAGCACTTACAGGAATGGGCTTTACTCAAATGATGCCTGTAGCTGATCCTGAAACTGGTGAACTATTCAGCGGACTTCAAGTACCTCCTGAAAACTTTGTAATGGTAAATAAAGAAGGAAAAAGATTTATTAATGAATTCTCTGGAAGAGATGTTTTAACAAAAGCTGCTATTGAGCAAGGTGGTTTATTCTACCTTATAGCTGATGATGAAATAAAGAAAACTGCAGCTAATACAAGTCAAGAAAAGATAGACCGTCAGGTAGAAGCAGGTACTTTATTTAGAGCAGATACACTAGAAGAGTTAGCAATAAAAGTTGGTATGGATCCAGCAACTCTTGTAGACACTATTAATAAATATAATTCATATGTTGATGCAGGCTTTGATCCTGAATTCCATAAGGATACATTTAGCTTAAAAGTTTTAAAAGCACCGTTTTATGCTACTCCTAGAAAGCCAGCAATCCATCATACAATGGGTGGACTTAAGATAGACACTAAAACTCATGTATTAGATGAAAATGATAAACCAATTAAAAATCTTTATGCTGCGGGAGAAGTTGCTGGAGGTATCCATGCAGGTAACCGTCTTGGCGGTAATGCATTAACTGATATATTTACATTCGGAAGAATTGCTGGTAAAACTGCAGTTGATGAAATGAAATAGTTAATGGTTAGATAATTAAAATAAGAACGGGGAATATTTGTTTTAAGCACTTAGAGAAAGAATATAAGAGTGTAAAAGATTAATACAAAATATCGTTTATAAACTAATATTATATAGAGCCCACATTGAAGTAGTATTCAATGTGGGCTCTAATATTTGAAGATATTTGGATAGTAATAGATCAAAATGCAGATTTTTTGAATTTAGTGGATTTCAAAGGTTGCACTTTGCCTCCACCAGTGAAATCCACGATAGAGATGTCGTGGATTTAATAGTAATTCAAATGATTATAAAATAACAATCAATTATAGAAATACATTTCTATACATAAGAAAAAATGATATAATGTGTAAATAATACCATTAAAAATTGAAGATATTATAAATATTGTAAACAAAACTATCGTACAGATACCGGAGGAGTTAGAATATAATATTGAATTAATTTATGTCAAGAGAGATGATTAAAGGATGTGAAATACAATGGATTATAATAAGGGTGATTTGATAAATATAGCAAAATTATTCTCTGGTACAGGAAATCTTATTTTGCCAGAGTTGATTGTAATTGATGAAACTGCATTATATGAATGTTGTTATGAGATGCAGTTTGATACATCAATTTTAGATAAACAAGAATACAGGTTAGAAGTATTTATTGAATTTTTAATACAACTGGCTATGGACGATAAATTGGTTCTATTTATAGACTTTTATTTTAATAAATATATAGAAAATAGAATATATGAGTTAACAGAAGCTGGATATAATATCTTTTTACTGAAGGATAAAATTATTACAACCTTAAACTCATTATGGAGTATTAGAAATCAAGAGTTTGGAATAGATAACAGTAAGATTTTTATTAAAAGTGTTGCTTTTAAACAATATGATAAAATGGGTGAAGGTGGTTTTTGTACAGTTTACAATTCCTCAGAAGATAGGGCAGTGGTTTACAAAGTATTAAATACTGTTGAAAAAGCAGATGTAGGTTCAGTGCATAGATTTAAAAGAGAATTTGATATAATGGAAAAGGAAAATGATAGCGGTTATACGATTAAAGTATTTGATTATGATTCAAAATCACTAGTTTACTCTATGGAGAAAGCGAGTATTTCATTGGAAGATTATATAAAAACAAATAATTTATCGGAAGCTGAAAAAGATGAGATTATAATTAGATGCGCTGAATGCATGAAATATCTCCATAGTAAAGGGATTAAACATAGAGACTTTCATCCAGGTAATATCTTAAGAAATTATTCTAACGAATGGGTTGTTACTGATTTTGGATTAGCAAAAGATATATCAAGCAGGTATTCTCATCAAACAACTTCAACTCATATGGTTGGACGAGCATGGTTCACGGATCCATTACAGCTGTTTGCATTGAAAGATGGTAACTTTATAACAGATATGTTTTCTTTAGCAAAAACAATCGATTATGTAGTGAATGAAGATATGTCAGGAACTCCGCATAAATACTCTTCAGTCATATACAAAGCCACTGCATCAAACCCTGAAAATAGATATGAGAGCATTGAACAAATGTATGAAGATATAGTTAGTATATGTGAAAGATTAAAATATGAGTCTCCAGATGAAATACTTAAAACGATATTAGTTCAATATAATGAAACAAAAAAGTTTGATGTTGTTCAACTTGTTAGTCTTTTGAATAAGGATACTGAAGGTGTTCTGATGTGGAATTTAGTTGTAGAAATAGGACAGAGAATTTGTTGTACATTTGTTAGTATAATAAGCATATCGTTTGAAGTTGCTCTAAGAGAGATACGAAATATATCAAGTACAATGCAAGCAAGGCATCATAAGTGGGATGATTATGATGTTGTAGCATACTGGGCTATTGAACTAATTAATGAAAGAAAAAATGCGAATGATGAAATAAACATTGAGGCTGCTAAGATTATAGAATACGTGGCATCAAATGTGGGCAGATATAGTATAAAGTCAGCTTCTAATAGCTTAAAAAATAACTCATCAATTGATGGACATATTCGTTCAGAATTATCTTATCACGAAGGTTATGAATATAGATGATTTAGATAATAAAAGAAGTAATCAGGAGTTAGTGACTATAGAAGTGTATTAATTGTTGAGAAATGGTGTGTGGATTTTAAAGGTCATGTATCGCCTCAACCAATGAATTTAGGATTGCTCATAATGAACCGTATCATAAGTAAATGAGGTTTATAGTCTTAAGCATTGATACGACTTGCTTAAGGCTATTTTTATGTGTGAAAATACTGCATCATAAACTACTGGAAATAGAATATTATATAGTTTTAAAATGGAAGTGTATGATAAAATTAAATTATGTTATATAATTTAATTTAGTTGAGATATAGATAAATAAGGGGGATATTTATGAGTAATAGTTATATCAAAAAGTTGCATGTAAAAGGATTTAGGTGTTTTAATGAATTAGATGTAGAGTTTAATAAAGGATTTAATTTTATAGTTGGCAAAAATGGATGTGGAAAAACATCATTGCTAAGAGCTATAATTTTGTCTTATTCTGGAAGTTCGCAGGAGGATTCAAGATACGAAGAAAGTTTTGAAACTTGGATAGATATATTGCAAAATGATGAAGTAGATAGAATAGGAGTAGTCCCGAATAGACAATATTGTAATATCAAAAATTTATATAGAAGTAATCCAGATATAAACACTTTGATACAACCACCTAGTGATGGAGTGAGGAATACATATTATCGCTTTGATATAAATAAAGTTAATTTTTGTCCAATGGTTTTAGGCGCATTTAGGAGAATAGAATATAAAGCTATTGAAGGAATGAGAAGAGAAATAAATCTTAACGACTCTAGACAGGAATATATAGGAAATGCAGCGCATAATTTGAATGGTGGGATTTTACCAAATGTTAAACAATGGATGATTAATAGATATTTTCAAATTGATAAGGATTGGGCAATTATAGAAAAGCAAAACTGGGAGTGGTTAATTTTTAATTTGAGTAAATTAGGTCCATCTAATGTAGATTTTGAATTTGTCTCAATCGAAAGAGAATTAGAACCTAAATTTAAAGTTAATGATAGAATTTGTTATTTAGAAGAGTTATCATCTGGTTTTCAATCGGTATTATCAATTGTTTTAAGTATTTTTGAATGGATAGAAAGAACTAATACTGGAGATGACATGATAGTAAAGAATGCTAAAGGAACTGTAATAATTGATGAATTAGATGTACATTTACATCCAGAGTGGCAATTAACATTAAAGAGTTCTTTGCAAACTATATTTCCTAATATACAGTTTATAGTCACAACTCATTCACCACATATGATAGCTACTGCGAGTGAGGGTGAAATAATAATTTTAGATAGGATTGATAGTGATGTTATAAATGTAACTAATAATAATAGAAATTATAGTGGATGGAATACTGACCAAATATTGGAGGATGTAATGGGGGTAAAAAGTTTATCTAATAAAGTATATGAAGTCTTGATTAGTGAAGGTATGAAGAATATTGAAGAAAAAAATATTTCTAGACTAAAGGAGATAATACAAAATCTTGAAGAAGTAGCGCATCCATCTGATACAATAATTTCAGTATTCAAAATAAAATTAGCAGAATTACAGTTGGAGGATTAATATGATTAGAATAAATAAGTCAGCTGAACCACCAAGTGTATTAAAAGATAATTGTAGTGAGTGGACAAAAAATTTGGATGATGCTGTGAATAAATATGGTTCATATTCAAAAATTCCTAAAGCTGAGAAAGAAAATTTATTAAAGTATTATAGGTTGAAAGACATACAAGATGAGTTGGCAAAAGCAAGTTGTAGAAAATGTGCATTTTGCGAGTGTATACCTTCAGAAGGAGGAAATCTAGAGGTAGAACATTTTGCTCCTAAATCTTTATATCATAAGCTTACATTTGAGTGGAATAATTTATTACCTATTTGTAGAAAATGTAATGATTCAAAATCTAATCATGATACAATTAAAGAGCCAATATTAAACCCATCAATTGATGATACTGAAAAGTATATAGATTTTAGTTTAATTAATATGGTAGCAAAACAGGAAACAGAGTATTATGAAAAAGCATTATTAACAATAGATGTATGTAGCTTAAATGGAACTAGATTATTGAAAGCAAGGGCAGACCTATTAGTTAGATTATCTGAGTATCAGCAAAAATTATCACAGTGTTTAAAAGAAATTGAACAAGCATCTACCGATAGAATTAAATCCAATAAAATACGTAAACTCAAAGAATCTATTGAAACAATTGAAGAGTTAGGAGATAAAAGTGAAAAATACTCATTATTTAGCAAGAGATTTTTAGAGAAAAGTCAAGAGTATTTAGAAGCGAAGAAAATACTAAATAATATAAATAATGATTAAAAACCTCACTTAAAGGTGTTACGGAGAACCGTATCATAAGTAAATGGGGTTTTTACTAAAATTGGAGTATATGTCTAGAGATGAAAAAAGTAACGAAGTTCTAAACACAATAAATATTATTTTAAGTAGGATTTGACAAAAACAGCTATCTATACACCTAACTCAATATCAGCCATACCGAAGGTTTAAGCCCTTTCTCTTTGCTGAAAAAATTAAAAGCTCTAACAGTTCGAAGCAGAAGCGGTTAGGTTTATTTATAATGAATATGCCAATGGTAAAGGTTATAAAGCAATAACAAGCAACCTTAATAAATTTGATTATAAGTCTAAAAAAGGTAATATGGTTTCCATAGGTTCAATAAAAGATATATTAACGCTATAGTTGCTAATGTAAACAAGGAAAGAGCTAATAAGATAAATCCAGCCAAGAAGCAGCTAGAGAAAATCGATAAAGAATTAGAAAAATTAGATAAGAAGAAAAAGAAGATATTTGAAGCTTATGAAGATGAAATTATAACTAAGGATGAATTTTTAATTAGAAAAGAAGAATTAAATGATATTGTTAGAGAGCTTGAAGAACACAAAGCTTCATTAATAATAACATTATCAGATGATGTAAGTGAGCAAATACCGTATGAATTCATTAAGAGCATACTAGAGAATTTTAGTAGAGTCTTAAGCAGTAACATTACAAGAGAGCAAAAGAAGAAGTTGTTACACATGATAATTTCAGAAATAACACTGGAAGAGCTAAGAAATATTAACTCAATAAAATTAAAAATAAATGATAGTTTAATAGAATATTTAGGTAAATAAGAAGGAGTATCTGTAATGGGTACTCCTTCTTCTTATATTTTAAGAAAAGTTGGATTAAATGTATTGAATTTAGATATTACTATATAAGTTAAAATGTTATAATTATGTTACAAAAATAAAATTAACTTATAAATATAGATAATTTCTTAGAATGTGAAAGGTATATGAGTTTAAGGGGGAGATATTTTGAACCATTATGAAGAGCTATATAATATAAAGCAAAATATAGAGTATGAGATAAAAGAGAATAAGTTATTTAAACTATCAACTGAAGACGCAGTTTTAAGTGTGATAGAGAAGTTTGGAGTTCTCAATAGTTTTCTAGATACTAAAGGAGATTATGAACAACAGGAGGGGATAAGAAGAGTTTGTAATATAAGTTTAACTAATATAGATACAATTTCATTTATACAAGAATCTCTTAAATGGATATTTAGATGGTGTTCAATTTTCTGTGAAAGTAAATCAATTATTAACAAGAAAGAAATTGTTGCTGATGATATATATAATTTAATGGGTAACGCATATTTATATGAAAAATTTCATGATATGTGGGAAATGAATACAAGAAAGAAGGTTATCTATAATAGAGTTGACAGAAGATTAAATTTCAACTATAGAAATGAAGAAACATATAAGATTCATCTGTTCTATGACACTGTTTGTAGAATGATTGATGACGCTAAATTGAAAGAAATGATGAACAACTCAAATATTGATAAGCGCAATTTAACGGAAGTTATGAGCTATGCACATCAATTAGATTTTAATTGCTCATTTAGTATGGAGTTTGATGGATTTAATTTGGAGGATTATAGGATTTTTTCTAGTGAGTTAACAAAACTTTTTGCTGAGAAAATTTTAAGTAATTATAAATATAGAGTAAATATTATATTGCCAGGTGATTCAGGTTTATTATGTTTACAAAAGAGCGAATGGATACAAACACTAGTAAACAGGACTAAAATAAAACATAAGAAAATAGAAAGTATAATAAATTTCTTTACATATAAATTTTCAGATAAAAATAGTGATGTATCTTTATCTTATTTTGTCCCTATTTCAAACAATAAGCTAATTGTATCGGAAGGAATTTTTAATCTTTCAAGACCAGAAGCAAATGCAATGAGATTATTAGCCAAAAAAGAATCTTCAAATTTTGATTTTGCTCAAAATAATTTTGAAGAAGAAGAAAGGGAAAAAATAAAGGATGGTATAAATGAAAGGTATTTAATTGGGTATGGTATTGATAAATCTAAAAAAAATATTCCGGGTATGGATTTGTTAGTTTATGATTCTGAAGTTAATCATTTGCAAGTTATAGAGTTAAAGTACAAAATTCCAGTAGAATCTACACGAGATATTAATAATTTAGATAACATGTTAGAAAAGGCTTACAAACAAGTAGAAGAAGCTAAAAAATATGTTAATAGTAAATTAGAATCTATTTTAAGTGAGTATTTTGGCCATGAATACGATATGATTATACCAAATAAAATAGATTATTTTATATTAACTAATTATTCTATAGGAACAGGAATAAATAATAATTTACCAACTCATATACTTCTAATAAATCATTACATTGAGTTGATGAATAATAATAATGGAATGGAGTTAGTGAGAATTTTATTAAATGATAAAAATAAAATGATGAATTTTGAAGAAAGAAAAGAATATATAGAATTTTCTCTTTTTGGATATGAAATAATTATACCACAGTATAGCTTTAAACTAATTAAATAATAAAAACCTCACTTGCTACTGATACGGTGAACCGTATCACAAATAAGTGCGGTTTTTAGCCTCAACTATTGATAATACATGATTAAGGCGGGTTATGTGTATGAAAATACCGTATCGTAAATAATAGTCATAAATAAAATTTAATGTTAAAATTATCTAAAAAGTTCAATTATATTTACGTTGGAAATAAGAAGAAAATATACTGCAATAGATAATAGGAAGAATTTTATTTAGATTTGGAGAGTTAATATATTTTGAAAATATTAGATTACTTAATTGATAATAAAGAGTGGATTTTTAGTGGAATTGGAATTATAGTTATAATTGGTATGGGCACACTAGTTAGAAATATATTAAATACAAAGAAGAAGAATTTTTCAATAAGCAACAACATAAATAGTAACAATGTAAATATTACTGTAAACGAAAGAAGGATACCCAAATTAGCAATTAAAGCAGAAAAAAGAGAATGTAGAATCTTTAATCCTGAAGTCTATTCGGAGATTAATTCATACAAAAATATAATTAATTATAGAAATGGATATTTACAACAATTAGTTGATGAGATGAATATTAATATTATTAATGTTGGATATTCATTTGCAAAGGATGTAAATATAGAATTCAATCTAAAAAAAGAAGAGTGTTTATTGACTACTAAAAATATGTTTTGGATATCTGAATCATTACTTTTAGAGAACTATGAGAATAAAACACTTGATGATTTATTAATACAATCATATAAAATCCCAATTTTAGAATCAGGTGAAAGGGTTAGATTACCACTTAATCAAACTATTAATGGAGTAATTGTTAGTTGTTTATTTAATACTTCATATTTTATAAATTTTGAAGAGCAAGAATTTTCAAAAATGGCTAGCGTATATGAAAATATTAAAAACAATTTACCATTAAAACCACCAGTATTATATATTTCAATTGAATATTGTGATGAAGATGGAGCTGTTAGGAAGGAGCAGTATAAAGTTTTATTTAAAATCAAATTTATTCAATTTTGTAAATTTCTTTGTGTAGAGTATAATGAGGTGAAAATTCCAAATAAATAGGAAGATTTCTCAAAAGATAAAACAAGAAAGACTGGCTAAATATAAGTTTAATTTGGTTAAATAAATTTGCTGATAAAGAAATAAATAGATATGAAAAATGAATTTAAAGGGTGGATATGCTGGATGTTCATCAAAAGGAGGTTTTGATAAATTACTGAGTATAACTAAATAAGGAATATGTTTGCTATTGGCTCTGATTAATAAACCAGAGCGTAATTATGGTGTGAATTGTGGATTTTGCCTGCCATGCTTCGCCTCAACTATTGAAATCCACGACAGAGATGTCGTGGATTTTTTTACTTGTTTGGATTTATGATTAATTATAATGAAGTGTACCATAAGTAAATGCAGTTTTTACTCTTAGGTATTGATATAACTTGTTTAAGGTTGTTTTTTCACTGAAAACATCGTATCATAAGTAAGAATGTATTTACAGAATATGTTATAATGCTATTAGGGTATATGACCCGTGGGAATATATAATATAGTTAGCAAAAGCAAACAAATGTAGAAAAAGGTTGAGGTGTAAAAATGGAATTAGATTATATAGGAAGTGGTAAGGTATACTTCAATGAACAAGATTATAGATGTGATCTTTATATAAATGAAAATGAAGGTGGTATATTAATAGATATCAGTATAAAAAAAGCATTAGCAAGTTTTTTGGCTTTACCTATTAATATCGATTTCTTAGCAGGAGAGCTTAGTACAGGATTTAAATTTTCACTAATGAATTGTAAAAGACAAAGGATGAGTAAGAATATATCGGAAGGGAGAAGTGTTTATACTTACGGTTCTAAATATTTGTTTAAAGGTGTAGGAGGAAAAGAGGATAAAAATCTAGAACTGATTAGATTAAATTTTAGAGTGAGGAATATATTGGCATGGGGAGGAATTTCTGCATATAAAATTAGTGATGATTTTGAATTGTCACATAATGATGATGTAAAAAAAGAAGTTTATAGAAATGATGAATTTATTGTTGAATATTGGGTAGAAAGCAGTACTTTGCCAGTTGTTTCTTCTGACGTTTTAAAAGAAAAGATAGTTCTAGATCAAAGTGGTAATATAGAGATTACATTTAAAAATGAAGAATCTATTGACAAGTTTGTAGAATTATTTAATAAGATAAAAAGATTAATTGAACTTTCTACATTAAGAAATATATATACAAGCAAATTAATAGGGTGTTCAAGTAACATTTATGATATTTATGATAAAGATAAAGTAGAAAGACCAATTGAAATTATTAGTTGTGATTTAAATAACGAGGAGAGCAAAGATGATTATGTAGAAATCAGGAAATGGATTAATCTTTCCGAATTAATTGATAACGATAGTTTTTCAAAGTATTTTTTTAAGTATGAGCTTTTTGAACCTGTGATAGAATTATATTTAGAAATCATACACTCTAAAACAATTTCTAGTAGACGAGTTTTCTTAAATATAGTTCAAGCATTAGAAACATATCATTCTCGCTTTAAAACAAATAATTTAAATGAATTTAGAAAAAGAATAAAAACAGTAATTTTAAAGGATAGACCTAAAGAATCGGTTCAAAGGGATATAACTTTCTTGATGGCAAATTCTTATAAGTTCATTACATTAGAAAGTAGACTGGCAGATTTATTATTAGCTGAATTTCAAATACATTTCGATACAGGAGATATTAAATATTATGATTTTCCCAATGTTATTGCTAATACTAGAAATTATTATATACACTATGATGAATCAATTAAAGAAAGAGGTAGAATTTTAACAGAAAGTGAACTATCTATATATAATAGAAGTTTACTTTACATGCTAGAATATTACATTTTGATAGAATTAGGTTTTTCTGTTACATTAAAGATGATAGAAAAATTAAATGAGAGATGGGGAAGGATTTCTGAAACTCTTTCGATTATTAAACGTTCAAATGAAAATGGAAACAATAAATAAATATGAAATGCTTAGTTCATCAACACTAAGAAATACTTAGAATATTTATTTTGTTTTAGATGAATATAAACAAAGAAAGATGTTAATCTTTTGGGGATTGAGCATCTTTTTATTTGCTTTTAATTTAAACATCAAGACCAATAAATATTACTTTAGAATTATACGATGTTTATGTAGAATGTATACAGAAGAATAAAGTAGTAAAAAACTAACTTATAGGTGCTACGGAGAACCTTGCCATAAATAAGTGTGATTTATAGACGTTGATATTGAAATTGCTTTTAAAAGTAAAAATATATAAGAAGTTATTGAAGTCACGATAAAAAATCGTGGCTTTTTCAATACCAAAAACTCTTCAACATACAATTCTCACAATATGCTAAAATATAATCATATTCCAAAAGCAAAGAGGAGAATAAAAATTGGACATTGAGAAGTATCTTATCCTACTTAAAGATAAAGATGAAACTGAGAATGTTACAGATTGTAAGTACAATAATTCAGGGTATGATGTTAGTTTTAAGAGCGGCAAAACTTATACATACGGATATACAAATGTGAAATTCTTAGAAAATACAGAGGAACTTAATCCAGAAACTACAGTGATATATGATAAAGAGCAATGTGTATCAGGAATTATAAAGATACTAAGGTTTGAGGATTATTATAGACTAATCTTCAAGACTGGTTATAAAAAGTTGTATCATGAATCTGAAATAACTATAGAAAAGACATGCCTAGAGAATAAAGCATCAAAAAACTGCTTTGAGTATTTAAAGACTTTGGCGGAGAAAATCAACATTTCAGCTAACATGGAGGAGTCCTTTTTAAAGTCTCAATACGATAAGATAAAGATTATTAGTCCTAGGAGTGTTTTGGCTAATTATATTAACCCGAGAGAAATTAAGAAGAGAGAGTGCAGTAAACAAATTATATTTCCATTTGGGTTTAATCTTAGTCAGAAGGTTGCTACTGAAAATGCTTTGACCAATGAAATCAGTGTTATAGAGGGGCCTCCTGGTACTGGTAAAACTCAAACCATATTGAACATAATTGCTAATGCTATTCTTAACGATAAAACTGTTGCAGTGGTGTCAAATAATAATTCAGCTACAGCAAATGTTTTGGAGAAGCTTAAAAAGTATGAGGTGGATTTCATAGCAGCGTACTTAGGCAATAAGAATAACAAGAAGACTTTTTTTGAGGAACAAAGCGGCTCTTATCCAGATTTTAATCAATGGAAGCTTGAGTATGAGGATTACGAGAAAATCAAAAATGAGCTGTTACTTTCTCAGAAAACTTTAGAACAAATGCTGGAGAAGCAAAATTATATGGCAAAGCTTAAGCAAGAGCTTTCAAGCTTAGATATTGAGGTAGAGTATTTTAATCAATACAGAAGTTTTGATAAGAGCGTGATAAAGCCATATCGTGCAATATTCAAGCATAATTCAGCAAAGGTTATGTCATTCTTGGTTGATTATAGCTTGATTATAAAAAGGCATGGTGATGTATATACCAGACACAAGATTAAGATTTTAATTAAGTATGGAATATTTAGCTTTAAGTTTTATAAGAATGCTTCACAGGATATAGCTGACTATCTTACAGAGTTGTACTATGAGCTTAGAATGAAAGAGTTAAAAAATGAGATAGAACATCTAGAGAAAACACTATATAGGCATACCTTTGAGGAGGAGATGAAAATATATAGTGAAAAATCAATGATTTTGCTTAAGGCAACTTTAGCTAGAAAGTATTCATCAATAGGAAGCAGGGAAATATTCTCTAAGGAAGATTTGTTTAAGAATTTTCAAGCCTTTATAAAAGAATACCCTGTAATCCTTAGTACTACTCATTCCTTGAGAAGTTGTGCAAGTGAAAATTATTTATTTGATTATGTAATCATAGATGAAGCTTCTCAGGTTGATATTGTGACTGGAGCTTTGGCATTTTCTTGTGCAAAGAATGTTGTGGTGGTTGGAGATTTAAAGCAATTGCCTAATGTTGTGCCTAAAGAGGTTGAGAGCATAAGCAATAATATTTTTAGTCAATATAATTTAAAGTCGGCTTATAACTATTCAAAAAATAGCTTACTTTCTTCTATAATCAGCTTATATCCAAATGTACCAAGAGTCTTACTTAAGGAGCATTATAGATGTCATCCAAAGATTATAGATTTTTGTAATAAGAAGTTTTATGATGATCAGTTAGTAATCTTAACTGATAATAAGGAGGGTGATGTTCCTTTAGTTGTATATAAAACAGTTAAGGGAAATCACGCCAGAAATAAATATAATCAAAGGCAGATAGATGTAATCCTGCAAGAGGTTCTTCCAAAGCTAGATTCAAAGGAATCCATAGGTATAGCTTCGCCTTACAAGAAGCAGGTAGCTGAACTTGAGAATGCAATTCAGGATAAGAATATAGAAATTAAGACAGTTCATAAGTATCAAGGAAGAGAAAAGGATACTATCATTCTAAGCACAGTAGCCAATGAAGCTGACGACTTTATTGATGATCCTAATCTTATAAATGTGGCAGTGTCACGTGCAAAGAATAAGTTGATTCTTGTGGTATCTGATAGTGACATAGAAAGCAAAGATAGAAATATTGGAGATTTGATAAGATACATTGAGTATAATAACTTTGAAGTTATTAATAGCAATATATACTCTGTGTTTGACTTGCTTTACAGCAGTTATTCTGAAAAATTACTAGAAGTGCTTAAGGACAATAAAGAGGTTTCTGAGTTTGCTTCTGAGAACTTAATGAATTCAGTAATAGAAAAAGTATTAGAAGATGAGAAATTTAAGTGCTTTGATAAGGTCCTTCATCAGCCACTTAAAATGTTGATTAGAGACACTTCAAAGTTAAATGAGAAAGAATATAAATTTGTAATGAACAGCTTAACTCACACAGACTTTCTAATTTTTAATAAGATAGACAAAATGCCTGCATTGGTAGTTGAAGTAGATGGATATGCTTTTCATGCCAATAATCCAAAACAACTTGAACGAGATAAGATGAAGGATGAAATATTAGCAAAATACAACATTCCTATACTTCGAATAAAAACAAATGAAAGTGGAGAAGAAAAGAAATTGTATGATAAGCTTTTGGGGATAGTATAATAAAAGATAGTAGTGGAGTTTAAAAGTACTTCATCTCAACAATTTAAATCCTAGGCAAGATTACTGTAGTATTGTCTAGGATTTTATGGTTTGTAAGTAAATCAATTATATACAGTTATAAAATTATGTAATATTGTGTTTTAAATTAAACGGTGGTAGTATTAATATGATTAGTAATTAAAATACAAAAAGGGTTATTATGAGTTATGGAATCTACTGATTAATAATCAAAGGGGGACATTATGGCTATTATAGAAGTAATCAAATATAATGGGGGTCCTGATACATTTGCATGGAAATATCCAAGTGAAGAGTTAGGGACATGGTCACAGTTAATAGTTAATGAATCGCAAGAAGCAATATTATTTAAAGGTGGAAAAGCACTTGATGTATTTCAGAGTGGTCGTCATACACTAGATACAGATAATATTCCGTTGCTTAATAAAATAGTTAATCTGCCATTTGGAGGACGTTCTCCATTTACAGCAGAGGTTTGGTATATTAATAAAGCTTATTCATTAGATATAAAATGGGGGACAGCTTCACCTATACAAATTCAAGATCCTAAATATGGACTTTTTACTCCTGTTAGGTCCAATGGTATGTTTGGTATTCAAATTGAAGATTCTAAAAAGTTTTTAATTAAGCTTGTGGGTACATTGCCAATATTCGATAAAACGAATATAGTTAAATACTTTAGAGGGCTTTACATAACAAAAGTTAAAGATGCTATTTCATCATACTTAGTCAAAAAGGAAATAAGTGTTCTTGAAATTAATGCATACATAGATGAACTTTCAAATTATATGAAAGAACGTATTGAGCCAACTATGAAAGATTATGGTATCCAACTTGTTAATTTCTACGTTAATGATATTAGTGTACCAGAAGATGATTCAGCAGTTATTAAATTAAAAGAAGCATTAGCTAAGAGAGCAGAAATGAATATTCTTGGGTATAGCTATCAGCAAGAGCGTTCTTTTGACACATTAGAGGGAGCAGCTAAGAATACAAGTTCTTCTTCAGCACCTTTTATTGGAGCTGGAATTGGATTGGGTATGGGTGTCGGATTAGGTGGTGCAGTTGGTGGAACTTTGAGTGGGATAACAACTGAAATGAATACAGGGAAATCAGTAGAAACAAAAGAGTGCCCTAAATGTCATTCGCAGATTGATGCAAGGCAGCGTTTCTGTGGTTCATGTGGTTTTGATACAGAAGAGATAAGAAAAGGGTCCAAAATGGGTAAAATTCTTTGTAGTAAATGTGGATGTGAATTAACTGGAAAGTTTAAATTTTGTCCAGAGTGTGGGAATAAGTACAATCCATGTCCAAACTGCGGAGCTGATTTAGCTGAAGGCGTTACTAAATGTATACAATGTGGTTATGAAAAGCTTCAAAAGTGTTCAAACTGTGGTGCTGATATTCAAAAGGGCGCGAAGTTCTGCCAAGAGTGCGGACAAGCATTAACAAAAAGATGCCCTAAATGTGAAACTGTTATTGAAGGTAATCCTAAATTCTGTCCAGAATGTGGTGAGAACCTCAAGTAAGGAAGTGTAGTATATGAATAAAAGAGGTAAAATATTTCGGCTATGTGGAATAATTGTATTTATACTTACAATTTTTATATTCTTTATGATAACTAAAGATAGAGTAGCAGCCACTTGGATAAGTTTAATCTTTTTATTATTTGTAGAGATAATATTATTTTGTGGTCTTACAATGCTTGAATATCTTGCGACTAAAGCATCACAAATAGTTATCCGTGCTGGGTGTGGAGGTGTGCTATTAATATACTCAATAATTTCAATGATAGTTTCTGTGTATTATATTATTTCAGTACAAGAATCAGTGAAGCTACTTGCAGCAATTCAAGTTGTGCTATTTGGTATTGCTACAATTTTATTTGTTGTTTTCTACAAAACTTCTGTAAGAATTAAAGAGAGTAGTGATGAAGTGATTAATGTAGCAGTAAAACTTAGTTCAATTGTGGACAAATTTAATTTATTAAGTCAAGATCCAAGTAATGATAAATATAAAACACAGTTAGCAAAGATTGCGGAGGATTTGAGGTTTACTGATATATCGATTTGGGTGCCATGCGATTATGAAATTGATTGTAATTTAGCAAAGTTAGAATTAGTTTTACTTAAAGAAGATGATGAAAGTGAAGTCTTAAAACTATTAGAGAGTACGTTTATGCTGATAAATAAACGGAAAATTGAAGTCAAGAATGCAAGGTTTGGACGAGCATAAAACCAATGTACTTCAAGACAATACAAGCAATGTGCCTAAGCATGAGTATATTACTTTAACATGTAAAAGTTTTTGGGTAATAAATAAAATAGAAAAAGGAACTTTGGTAAATATCAATATTATGAATTTAAATTAGTTAAGGGGAGATAATTATGGCAAATAGTGTACAAGAGAACAATTCAACATCATGGAAAACAATTATACTACTATTGATATTTTTTTGGCCAGTAGGCTTAATTCTTTTATACAGAAAGATATCAATAGATAAGTCAGCAACACTAAAAAACAGTAAGACATTTAATATTTTAGGGTGGGTATTTGTAGCACTATCAGTGATATCTGTTCTTATGATTCTTACAGGAAATCTAAAGACAGAAGATGGTTCGTCAACTACAGGAGAATTAATGGTGGCACTTGTGTTTTTTGGCGGTGGTGGTGCAGTTATGATATATGCTGCTAAGAAGATGAAAATTAACGCAGAAAAGTTGAAAAAGTATATAGCAATTATTATAAATAATAATCAAACATCTATTGATAATATAGCAGCAGCAGTGCCTATTAGTTATGAAGAGGCTGTTAAAGATTTGCAAAAAATGATTGATAATGGATATTTTGAAGGTGCATATATTGATGTTTCTAATAGAGAAATTGTTCTAACAAACAAGAAAACAAAACAAAATGACTTTACTAGTAATGTTCAAATGGATGGGACTGCTAATGAATTACAAGTAAAAGTAGTTGTTTGTAAAAGTTGTGGTGGAAATAATAAAGTTGTTAGAGGACAAGTTTGTGAATGTGAGTATTGTGGATCACTGTTAGAGTAGGTATTTAATATTAATTTCATAAGGTACTAGAAATAGTGCCTTTTTAATATTTTTAAGTTTATTTTTACATTTTAGATTTAATAATAAAAGAAAAGCTAAGGTATTATATTTCAAGATTTTTTCTAGCATGATGCAACTAATATTGGGGGTGAAAAACTAAGAATGGTTAAATTATATTTAAGTTATTTTAGAGGTAAGGCAATAACATCTAGAAAGCTCTATGCAGAATCAGTCTTATAGACAATGGCGATAGCTGCATAGAGATAATTAAAATCGCCATATTCATTCTAATTTGAAATGTTAATAAGTCTGATTTTGCATCCTGAACTATTTTTAGATGAAGGAGCAAATTAGAATGAAATATATCAATGCCATGGAAGTATTACCAAAAAATCTACTAAATGAGATTCAAAAATATATTGCTGGAGAGATGTTATATATTCCACAACCAGAAGGATTAAAAAATGGGTGGGGGAGTAAGACTGGCATAAAGCAAGAAATTTTAGATAGAAATAAAAGAATTAGACTGGATAAAGAAAATGGTAAAACTATTGATGAACTTATGGATAAGTACAACCTTTCTTATGATACTATTAAAAAGATTGTGTACATGAAAGAATAATCATATTATATAAAAACCTCTGTAGATTTTTATTTGCAGAGGTTTTGTGCATAAAACAACTATAGTAAAAATGTATATTTTATTAAGGCAGTATGTGACCTAAAATATAATAAAAAGTAAGAGTATTATGAGAGGCAGGGGGATTTTATAATGAGTACAGAAATGAAAGTTAGAGATAAAATTATAGATTTAGGAGATAACATAACAATTGTCTACCAAGAACCAGAGGTATTTTCTAAATATCATGTTGTTTATTATGGACATAAGTATTCAGATTATTATTTCAGAAATTCACCAAATGAGTTGCTTAAGAAAGCAAAATACATAGATTCAGGATATTTGATTTATAAAGAAAATAAGATTGTTGGTGGAGTTTTTATAAAGCCTAATTTTATGACTGATTTATTTGTTGTCCCACCATATAATGATTATGAATACTTAGCAGATAAGCTTTTAAAGTATTTGAAAACTATATCAAATAAAGATGAAAAAATACTCCTTCAAGAAATAATAGAAGAGTATCTTCCATTTTATAAAAGTAAAAATTGTGAAATTACTGAAAGTGGATTTTGGATGATTAGAACTACTGAAGAAATTAATCCTATTATTCCTGAAAAGTATGAAGTGAGAGATATTGTTGATGAGTATAAATATGAAATGGCAGAAGTGATAATGGCAGCTTACAGGGCTAATCCAGCAATGAAATCTGTTGAAAGTAAAAAGTTCTATGTTGAACATGTAGAAAGCGCTATGCAGTATATTAAGGATAATTCTACTTTGTATAATAGTTCAAAAGTAATGTTTTATAAGCCAGCTAACGAAATTGTAGGTTTATGCTTACATATGGAGTTTGAAGGATTACCATTAATAATGAGTTTTGCTGTTAGACCAGATCATCAAGGAAAAGGTGTTGGAAGTTACCTACTTAAGAATTCCATCAGTTGCTCAAGCGCTAAATATCCAGCTACAAGATTATATGTTATTAATGGTAACCCAGCAATAGAAATTTATGAGCATATGGGCTTCATTAGAAATAAATCAATAAATGATATGCATTTAAAATCTTTTTTATAAAATTTATAGTAGTAGATTAAGAGTCACGATAAACAATCGTGACTTTTTGAATATGAAAATTCTTCTATATTAAGTACAGTTATCATTTACTCAATTTTAGGGTTTATAATTATGGTTATTAATTTAGGGATGGTTCATAAGTTGATGGATATATTTCAAAAATGGTTACGACAATATGAGCATTAAAATAAATGAGCCATTTTATGATAAGATACTAGAAATTTTATGTAGAAAATTAGAGCAGTGAATTTTAAAACCTATAATAATAAGATTTATAGTATAATACTATTAGATTAATTAGAGCTGATGCAATTAGGAAGTAGGCTAATTCAAATGTAGAATTGGTTTATGTTAATACCAGTATAATTTGGAGGGTTTATGAAACAATATGGAGTTAAATATAATAATTTTCAGGAGTTACAGTCTTTTATTCACAATAAAAAAATAGCTAAATATGCTAACATATTTGTTCAAGTTTTTACTGGTACACCAGAAAGAGAATTTATTCAGAATGTTGTAAATGAGATATTATGTATATTACCTCATGCAGAAATAATAGGAACAACAACAGGTGGAGAGATATTAAAGAAAAAATCATATGATTACAGTACAATAATATCTATTACTGTTTTTGAGAAAAGCAAAATAAAATCAAGGCTTTTAAATTGTAATAACGATGAATATGAGTTGGGTAAAAATATCGTAAAAGAATTTGTAGAAAAAAACACAAAGGTTTTAATACTATTTATTGGAGGGTTACTTGTAAAAAGCAATAATATCCTTAAGGGAATACAGGATGCTAATAGTAATGTCATTATTTGTGGTGGTAGAGCTGGGGATAACGGAGAACTAAAAGAAACTATTGTGTTTACAAAACATGGACTTAGTAGTAATGGCATTGCAATTGTTTCACTAAGTGGAGAACAATTAAATGTTCAAACAGACCAAAGCTTTGGCTGGTCCCCTATTGGAAAGCAAATGACTATTACAAAAGTAATAAATAATAGAGTTTATACAATAGATAATATAAAAGCTATTGATATTTATAAGAAATATCTTGGAGAAGGAGTAGTTAAAGATATTCCGATGTCTACCATTCCATTCCCATTAATAGCAGTAGAAGATGGAATTGAAATTGGAAAAGTACCTTACTTATTGAATGATGATGGTTCATTAAATTTTTACGGTAATTTTAAAGTTAATGATAAAGTAAGGTTAGGTTATGGAAATATTAATATGATAATTGATAATTCTATAGAAATAAGCAATAAATTATTGGGGAAAAATGTTCAAGCACTATTTATATATTCATGCTTTATAAGAAAAACTTTCATGCAGAAAAAAATTGATTTCAATTTAAGCAACTTAAATAATATTGCTCCAACTGCTGGCTTTTTTGCCTATGGTGAATTTTTTACAATTAATAATTCAAATAAATTACTAAATGTATCAATGACAATTTTAGGACTTTCAGAAGGAAAAGCAAATTATATTGATAAAACTGAAAAATCTATATGCAGGAGTAAAGAATTTACAAAGGAAAAAGAACACGGTATAATTGAAGCCTTTACAAAGCTTGTAGATGAATCAACAAAGGAATTAGAAGAAATTAATGATAGATTGGAAGAGCAAAAGCGTAGAATTTCTAGAATGAATAATATAACAAAGTCAATTCTTCAAATAAGTAGTGAAATGATATCGTCTGGTGAATTTGAGTATTTTATTAAAGTACTACTTCATAAAATACTAAAGGTTATTAACAAAGGAAAAGTAGGAAATATTTTATTGGTTGAAGATAATAAATTATATTATAAGGCTGGTAGTGGATATGACTTTGAGAAAATTAAAAAAATAACATATGATTTGGATAGTGTTTATTTATATAATAAAATAATTAAGAACGGATTGTTTAATCCTATGATTATTGAAAAAATAGATGAGAATTCATTTTTAGAACCAGACAAGTATAATTGTTGGAGAAGTATATTCAAAAAGGAACCAGGGCAGGTTTTATGTTGCTTTATTGGAATTGATGGAGAAGTAGCAGGGCTTATAACTCTGATTAATACAGAAGACGAAAAAGATTTTGATGAAGAAGATAAAAATATGCTTAAATACATATGCTATGATATTGCCATAGCTTTAAAGAATTTTAGATTACTAGAAAATATTTTGTATATGTCTAGATATGATTCCTTAACTGGGGTTTGTAAGCGAAGTTACTTCAGGGAAATGTTTATTAAAAATATTAATGAATCAAAGACAAATAATTCACCTTTAATTGTAGCATTGATAGATTTGAATGATTTTAAAATTATTAATGATACATATGGCCATGATAAGGGTGATGAAATGTTAAAAACTTTTGCTAAAGTTTTTAACATGGGAATTGATGAAGTTGATGTTTTGGGTAGAATTGGAGGAGACGAATTTGCTGTACTATTTATTAATAAAAGTAGGGAACAAGTTATTAATCTTATAGATAATATTTCAGTTACACTAAATAATTATGATTTGAAATTTGATTATAAGGTAAATAATATTAAGTTTGCATATGGACTAGCAGAATTTTTAACTGATTCAGAAGATATAGATGAATTGATGAAGATAGCAGATAAAAGGATGTATGAGAAAAAGACAAATATGAAAAAGCATTAATTATTAGTATAAAGTTCAAAAAAATAGTAGCATCCCATTGCAGCATGAGGCTGTTTGGTTTTTAATAGAAGGGCAATTTTAAGCTGAAAATTGGAATCTGAATTGGGAATGCTTTTTATTCCAATCATGGAGAAACCTTTGAAGAACTCTGCAAAATAGCAGATAAAAATATGTATGAAAATAAAAGAAATACAAAAGTATTTAATAAAAGTGAGCAATTAGGAAAATGCTTTGAATTAGTTTCACAGACTGATGAAGCTAATGAAGAGTAATATTGAAAAAGATGAAGAAATATGGTACACTGTAAAAATGTTCATTATTTGTAATGGTATTATTATGGCGATTTTGAAGTAAATATATAATTACAACAGAAAAAGGGTCGAAATATAGCTGTTTATGAATAATGACAATGTATAGACACAGAGTATTTAAGGGGGATTTTAAAATGAAAAAAATTATTTCTATGTTGATGATTGTTTTATCGTTGGTAACTTTTGCAGGTTGTCAAAAAGCTGCTAGTAAAACCAATGCAGAAGAAACTAAGAAACCTCAACAAGAAAAACAAGACAAGCAAGACAAACAAGAAGTAACAAACAAAGATGGAATGCAACAAAAGGATAAATTAGATGCAGAGAAAATTGTAACAAGTAATTTTGGTAAAAATGATGCACAATTTGATTTTAAATTAAAAACAACAAAGACTTTCCTAAGTGATTATGATAAAATATGTGCTCTTTTAGATTCTAGATATGGTACAGATGGTGCAGAAGGAGCAGCACCGGATGGCTTTGTAAAAGCAGGAACACAAAGTCAATTAAAGTATTCAATAGTAATTAACAATGACGATGAGGATGCCTATAAATACATCAAGCGAGTTGAGTATGGGTTGTTTTTTAATGATGATAGCAAAGATAAATTAACATTTTCAGAGCTAAATTTAACACTTTGTGATGAAGATAAGGATGGAAAAATAGAGTTAAATGATAAAGCAAAGAATATATTAAAAGTTGTTTATCCTAAAATTAATTTAGAGGAAGCACAAAAAAAAATAAATCAAGCAATAGAAGCTGAAAAAAATAAAAACTATGACTCTATAAGGTCAGATTCAGATGATAAATATTGCTCAATAGATTTTGATTGGTTTAGATATAAGGATAATCCAGTAGAGGTAAAAATTCGTATACAACAATATCAAGATTATCCAAGATAATAATAAAGATTGCAATAGTTACAACTAGATTAATACTTTCGTAAATAAAGTCACTTGAATAAATCAGGTGACTTTATTACTTTTTATCTATTAGTTATCTTTATTTTTAAAGAAAAGTCAATTATAGTTCCTTTCCTAAAATAAAAACTTTCTTTATATTAATATCATCATCAAATAGTATTAAATCAGCATCATAGCCTTCCTTAATTTGTCCTTTATAATTATCCACTTTACAATGTTTTGCTCCGTTAAATGAAGCCATCTTCACAATTTCATGTAAAGGTAAGTTTGAATTTTTATATACATTTTTAACAGCTTTATCAAGGGTAAGCACAGAACCTGCTAAAGCTCCATTTTCCAAGCGTGCTTCCTCATTATTTACTATGACTTTTTGACCGCCTAAAGAATATTCACCATTTGGCATGCAACAGGCCATCATGGCATCAGATATTAATAAAACATTATCAGTACCTTTTTGCTTGTATGCAATTCTTAAAGCTACATCTGAAACATGAATTCCATCAGAAATTGTTTCTGTAGTTATGTTGCTATCAAAAGTAGCACCTACAGCCCCTGGATCTCTATGATTTAAAGGTGACATTCTATTATATAAATGTGTTGAATGGCTAGCACCACACTTTATAGCTTCAATCATTTCTTCATAAGTTGCATCTGTATGACCTAGTGAGCAGACAACTCCAGTATCAGATATATACTTAATAAGTTCCTTAGCGCCATCAATTTCTGGTGCTAGTGTTATTGAAATAATAATATCTTCATAATCTTTTATTATATCCTTATAAGTTGAAATAGATGGGGGTAAAATATATTTAGGATTTTGTGCACCAATTGCGCTTTGATTTATAAAAGGACCTTCTAAGTTAACCCCTAAAACATGAGCGCCATCACAACCACTTTTCTTAAGGTTTTTTATAACACTTAATGATTTTCTTATATCTTCTATAGAAACAGTCATAGTAGTAGGAGTAAAGGAAGTTGTCCCGTGTTTAGCTATTGTTTTAGAAATAGTATTGATTGCTTCACTGGTACCATCCATTGTGTCATAACCACCAGCACCATGAATGTGAACGTCAATAAAACCAGGTGAAATGTATAAGCCATTTGCATCTAATACATCTTCATCATAGTATTTACTAGGATTTATTTCTTTAATCTTCCCATTTTCTATAAGTATTGAGCCTTGTTCTATTTTATCTAGATAAATTATATTACAATTCTTTATTATCATGTTACTACTCCTTTAAGTGTAATTTCTTTTGTTTTATTAGTGGATGTTACCAGTTGTTTAAGTTAATTATATATGATTTATAAATAGTTTTTCAAGTATATATTGACATAAGGATAATAATTAATTATAATTTTGTTGGAGTGGTAATTACCAGTTGGAATTAACTCTCTATAGTTTGTATGTCTAAAGGAATTCCCTTATTAATATTTTATTTTGTATTAAGTAAGGTTATAATTAATCATAAAACTGCTAGAACTAAAAGAGGTGCGTTTATGACTAAAATTGATAAAAATTCAACAATTCCGTTATATGTTCAATTAATGAATATTCTTATAGAAAAAATACAAAATGAAATGGATGAAAATGATAAGTTAGATTCTGAAAGAGATATTTGCAAAAAGTATGATGTTAGTAGGACTACTGTAAGAGAAGCTTTAGACGAGTTAGAAAAGAAGAAATATATTTATAAAGTACAAGGAAAAGGAAATTTTATATCTCCTAAAGTAGTAGAGCAAGATCTAATAAAGGTTTCATCGTTTACAGAAGAAATGAAAAAGCATGGGAAAAAACCAACTTCAAAATTACTAAACTTTGAGATTATTGAAGCTAGTAATAAGATATCTAGAAAATTAAAAATAGAAGAAAATGAACCTGTATTTAAAATCTCAAGAATAAGAATTGCAGATGATACCCCAATGATGTATGAAATAACATATTTGCCATATGAAAGATTTAAAGAATTAACTAAAGAAATGATTGAAAAAGCTCCGTTGTATGAATTATTAAAGAATATTTTTAATATAAATATTACTTCAGCAGAGGAGGTAATCGAGAGTGTTTTGATAAATAAACTAGAAAGTATTTATTTGGAGATACCTCAAGGACAGGCGGGGTTAAAATTTGAAAGAATAGCATATGAGCAAAATGGAATCATTGAATACACTATAACTATAGCAAGAGGAGATAAGTATAGATATAGGGTTTGTTTAACTAATTAATAACAAAGGAGAATATTATCAATGAAGTTACTAGTAGTTAAAGATTATGAGGAAATGAGTTGTGCTGCAGCTAAAATATTTAAAGATATAATTACTGAAAAACCAGATGCGGTTCTAGGGCTTGCAACAGGAAGTACTCCAATTGGATTGTACAAGAAGCTTATAGAAATGAATAGAAATAAAGAAATAGATTTTTCTAATATAAAAACAATAAATATAGATGAATATGTTGGACTTGGAGAAGAAAATCCTAAAAGTTATAGACATTTTATGAATGAGAATTTATTTAATCATATAAATATAGATAAAGCAAATACACTTGTTCCAAATGGTCTAGCAGAAGACCTTGAAATAGAGGCTAAGAGCTATGACAAAAAAATAGATGAACTAGGTGGAATTGATATACAAATCCTTGGTATTGGAAATAATGGACATATTGCATTTAATGAACCAGATGATTTTTTGATATCAGAAACACATGTAACAAATCTATCTCAAAGCACCATTGAAGCAAATTCTAGGTTTTTTCAATCAATAAATGAAGTGCCTACTATGGCTATAACTATGGGGATTGGATCAATAATGAAGGCAAAAAAAATACTGCTATTGGTAAAGGGTGAAGACAAGGTAAGAGCAGTGAAGGAATTATTAAATGGGGACATTACAACAAAGAATCCAGCAACAATATTAAAGTTGCACGAAGATGTAACCGTAATAATAGATGAGTCTATGGAAGATAAAGGAGATTTTTATTGATAAAGCAGTGTTTTATGTTTACGTTTTCCTTAAAATAGGTGAAATTTTAGTGTGGAAAATATTTTTTAAAAATAAAATAAAAAATATGTTGAAATACGATAAGAAAGATGTTATTATGAAAACGTAGTCAATGAGGAATATCTAGTGATGTTCCTGAATAGATTATAATAGAATATTATTATCTAGCATGTTACTGATTAGATCAGGCATAAGCAGAGATAAATGAAATAATTTAATATTTGTTTGTTATATCACATGTTTTGTACAGTTTTATTAGGTATTATCATAACTTTTTATGACTCAGTTTAGTGTACAAGCATTGTGAAGAAATCCGAACATATATTATCTTGTTTTATTTTTCAATGCTTATGCCTTTTGTTTTTTGTAACAAATAAAAAATAGGAGGTACAAAAATGGTAGGAATTATTCTTGCTAGTCATGGAGAATTTGCTAAAGGCATCTTGCAATCTGGTAAAATGATTTTTGGAGAACAAGAAAACGTAAAAGCTGTTACGTTAATGCCTAGCGAAGGACCTGATGATCTTAGAGCAAAAATGAAAGACGCAATTGCATCATTTGACAACCAGGATGAGGTTTTATTCTTAGTTGATCTTTGGGGTGGTACACCATTCAACCAAGCGAATGCTTTATTTGAAGAACACAAAGATAAATGGGCAATCGTAGCTGGTATGAATTTACCAATGTTGATTGAAGCTTACGGTGCACGTCTTTCAATGGAATCTGCACATGAAATCGCAGCGTATATCTTAAATGCAGGTAAAGAAGGGGTTAAAGTTAAGCCCGAAGCATTGGAAGCAGCAGATGCTGGTAAAACTTCTTCAGCAGGAGCAGTACAATCTAATGCAGGTGCACCTGGATCATTTGAATACGTTTTAGCTCGTATTGATTCTCGTTTACTTCATGGACAAGTAGCAACTGCTTGGACAAAAACTGTAAATCCTACAAGAATTATTGTAGTTTCAGATGCAGTTGCCAAAGATGATCTTCGTAAGAAGTTAATCACACAAGCAGCTCCTCCAGGGGTTAAAGCTCATGTTGTTCCAGTTGATCATATGATTAAACTTGCAAAAGATGATAAGCATTTTGGTGGACAACGTGCAATGCTTCTTTTTGAAAATCCAGAAGATGTACTTAGAGCAGTAGAAGGTGGAATACCACTAAAGACAATTAATGTTGGTTCAATGGCTCATTCTATAGGTAAGGTTCAACCAAACAAAGTACTTGCTTTCAATCAAAAGGATATTGATACATTCAAAAAGTTAAAGCAAGCTGGACTTAATTTTGATGTTCGTAAAGTACCAAATGATTCAAAAGGAAATATGGACGAAATAATTAAGAAAGCACAAGAAGAATTAAACAAATCAAAATAATATAATTATTTAGAGAAAAAGGAGGATTAATAACCATGACTTTAAATATAATTCAAATGATATTAGTCATTATAGTAGCATTTTTAGCTGGTGTAGAAGGTGTTTTGGATGAATTCCATTTCCATCAACCAGTAATTGCTTGTACATTAATCGGCTTAGTTACAGGTAATTTAATACCATGTCTAATCTTAGGCGGTACTCTTCAAATGATTGCTTTAGGTTGGGCAAATATCGGTGCTGCCGTAGCACCAGATGCAGCGTTAGCATCTGTTGCATCTGCAATTATTCTAGTTCTTGGAGGACAAGGTCAAGCAGGAGTTACTTCAGCAATCGCTATTGCTGTTCCTCTAGCAGTTGCAGGTTTACTATTAACAATTATTTGTCGTACAATAGCTACAGCATTTGTACATTTTATGGATGCTGCTGCTAAGGAAGGAAATATCAGAGCTATTGAAATGTGGCAAATAGCTGGTATTTGTTTACAAGGTATACGTATTGCAATTCCAGCAGGATTAATATTAGCAATTGGTTCTGGTCCAATCAGTTCACTACTTGCTTCAATGCCTGCTTGGTTAACAGATGGTTTAGCAATCGGTGGTGGAATGGTTGTAGCTGTTGGTTATGCAATGGTAATCAATATGATGGCTACAAAAGAAGTATGGCCATTCTTTGCAATCGGTTTTGTATTAGCAACTGTTTCACAAATTACACTTATCGGACTAGGTGCTATCGGTGTAGCTTTAGCTCTTCTTTACTTAGCGCTTAGCAAACAAGGTGGCACAGCTGGAAGTTCAAATATTGGGGATCCTTTAGGGGACCTTATTGATAAATACTAAGAAGGGAGAGGAAACGAAAATGTCAAAAGAATTAAAATTAACAAAAAGAGATCGTATTTCTGTTTGGTTCCGTTCATTTTTCCTTCAAGGTTCTTGGAACTATGAAAGAATGCAAAATGGTGGTTGGGCATTTACAATGATTCCAGCAATCAAAAAATTATACAAGACTAAAGAAGATAGAGCAGCTGCATTGGAACGTCATTTAGAGTTCTTTAACACTCACCCATATGTAGCTTCACCAATTATTGGTGTAACATTAGCTTTAGAAGAAGAACGTGCAAATGGTGCACCAATCGATGATGTAACTATTCAAGGTGTTAAAATCGGTATGATGGGACCTTTAGCTGGTATTGGAGATCCAGTTTTCTGGTTCACTGTTAAGCCAATTTTAGGAGGATTAGCTGCTTCTCTTGCTATGAGTGGTAATATACTTGGACCAATTATTTATTTCTTAGCTTGGAATATCATACGTATGGGATTCATGTGGTATACACAAGAGTTTGGTTACAAAGCAGGTTCTCGTATTACTGATGATTTGTCAGGTGGTATATTACAGGATATTACAAAAGGAGCATCCATTCTTGGTATGTTCATTTTAGGATCATTGGTTAACAGATGGGTATCTGTTAAATTTACACCAATAGTATCATCTGTTAAGTTAAGTAAGGGTGCATTCATTGATTGGAGCACACTTCCTTCTGGAGCACAAGGTGTTCAACAAGCTTTACAACAACAAGCATCTGGTATGTCATTAACTGATGCTAAGGTTACGACACTACAAGGTAACTTGGATTCATTAATTCCTGGACTTGCAGGATTATTAATTACATTTATCTGTATGTGGTTGCTTAAGAAGAAAGTATCTCCAATTATCATTATTCTTGGGTTATTCGCAATCGGTATTGTTTTCCACTTAATTCATTTAATGTAATACTTTTAACTTAGCCTAGGCTTTTAGCCTGGGCTTTTGTTAAATATAAAGTAAGTTGAGAAAAATAGTTTTTACATACTAATGAAATAAGTTGATGAAATATATGTTATTTGTAATCAACTTTCAAATACTTGATAGAAACATATAAAAAAATATATAATGAAATAAATATATATAATTAGAAAAGAGGTGGCTCAGATGGTTCAATCACTAAATACAAAAGTGGATCTAACAATTGATGCAACAGCTTTTACTGGCTTATCAGATTATGGTAAGCTAATGATAGGTGACAAAGGATTTGAGTTCTATAATTCTCGTGATTATCGTAAATTCATTCAAATTCCTTGGGAAGAGGTTGACTATGTCATAGCATCCGTATTGTTTAAAGGAAAGTGGATTCCACGATATGCAATCAGAACGAAGAAAAATGGTACCTATACGTTTTCTTCTAAAGATGCAAAAAAAGTACTTCGCGTTGTTCGAAATTATGTTGATCCAAATCGTATGGTTTATTCGTTAAGTTTTTTTGATGTGGTGAAACGAACAGTGAAGTCAATATTTAAGAAAAGTAAATAAATTAAAGAGTTATCATGTATATAAGAATGAGTTTAATTATAGAAAGTGCTATGTATTAGTTGAAGATATTAATACATAGCATTTTTCTATCTCTAAAATTATTATAAGTAAGAAGTATTAGAATTTCTTGAGTATGTAGAAGCTTTAACTAGTAGATTTCTTAAATGATTAAAATGAAAGATTTAAAAAGACATATCTACTAGAATAGTAAAACAAGTTTTAAATTATAAATAATTTTTATAAAGAAGGTTAACTTAATTATAATAGATTTAAAGTGAGGTAGATTAATATGAGTAAAGTATTATATATAAAAGCAAATGTAAAGCCAGAAGGGCAATCAAAAACCTTTAGAATTTCAGATAGTTTTATAGAGGAGTATAAGAAAAATAATCCTAACGATGAGATTATTACATTAGATTTGTATAAGGAAAACATAAACTTCTTAAAAGGAGAAGATTTAGAAGTAGTATTCGGACCTAAAAATGAAGAAAGTCGAAATCATCCAATATTAAAATATGCATATCAATTTGTGGAAGTTGACAAATATGTAATTGCAGCACCAATGTGGAACTTAAATGTACCTGCAATATTAAAGGCATATATAGATTATGTGTCTGTTACAGGAATTACATTTAAATATACTGAAAATGGACCAGTTGGTCTTTGCCAAGGGAAGAAAGCAGTTCATATTGTTTCAAGAGGCGGATCATATTCAGAAGGTGCAGGAGCAGCATTTGAGATGGGAGACAGATACTTAAGAACTATATTTGGATTCTTTGGAACAACTGACTTTACTACAATAGCAGCAGAGAATGTAGATGTTATTGGTGAAGATGTGGAAGCAATTCTTGAAAATGCAATTAATAAAGCTCAAGCAATAGCAAAAGAATTTTAGTTATTTTTGACCTTGAAAAGATAGAGGATTTAGATAAATATTTTATTAAATGACAGTTGTGTAATCATTAGGTAATAAGCATCTATAATATGCTTATTACCTTAATTTTTTTGTTTAGATTAAGTCTAAAGGGTTGTTCATTGATGAAAAAATATATTATTTTAAGTTGACATACAGTTGTCAGTTTTAGAATGGTATATTCAATTTAAACCACAATCTATATAAGGTTGTTGCTTTAATATATAAATTTGAAAATCTGAGAAAGCAAGAGAAGATTAAGGAGAATATTAAATTATTAAGGTAGGAGAATATTAGTATGAGAGATGAGATTTTAAATTGGTTACTTGAAGACAAAAACCCAGAAGTAGAACTTAGAGTGTTGAAAGAGTATCTTGGGTTAGGGGATGAGGATTCAAGAGTAATAAGCACAAAGGAAGCATTACTGCAATCCAAAGTTTATGCAAGAGCTTTGAAAAAGTTAAAAGGGGACAAACCATGGGGGAAATTTGATGCATTGATGGCATTTGCAGAATGGGGATTAACAAGAGATGATATCGGAAAAGACATTGATGCAGAGGTATTTGGTTTGATTGAATCCACAGGATTTAAGATGCTATGTGCAGAAGCTTTTCTTCTTCGTAATTTAGTGAAATTGGGGTACTACAATGAGCCGGTCATTAAGGTGGAAATTGATAAAGTATTAAAAGTCATAAAAGATGATGGTGGATTTGGATGTATTAGTAGCAATAAAAAAATAAATGATCCTAGAAAGTCACATAAGAGTTGTGCTCGTATTACAGTAGAATATCTATTACTTGTAGCAGAATTACATCTTCAAGGCATAGAAGCTGAATGTAGGGAAGCATTAATGAACTATTTTACAAAACGAAACATTTTCTATCGCACAGATGATATGGTGACACCAATGGTGGATGTGATGACACAGACCTTTTATCCAGCAGATCCAATTAAGGTAGGTGCACAAAATATAGTGTATGCATTAAAAGTATTAGGATGTCCAACAGAGTCAGATGCTATGAAAGCTGGTTATGAGGCTGTTGACAGATATAAATTGGAAGATGGTACATATGTATTATCTGGTTCAAAAAGTGTTCCTTCATTTAATCCAGGTAAAGTTGGACAATCTAATAAATGGATTACACTTTATGCATATATGGCAAGATAAATATGTTTATAATGTGCTAGAAAAAATGATATGATAATATATAGATATAGTAATTTTTAACTATTATTTCAGGCATAAAATAGATTGGGTTATTCTATAATCTAATCAACCATAATAAATTTTTCAGAAGTAAGAATTATTTATATAGCCTGATATGTACCAAAGGGGGAATAGTCGATGGAACATGATATTCTTGTCAATGCTCTCAATCGCTCTTATCAATTAAATATTAATCAGATTGGACTTTACAGAGATATGATTGGCCGTGTATATTTTTTGCAGAGTCAGGGGAAAAGGTATGTTTTTAAAATATACCGTAACTTTAAAACAGATGATGCATTACAAACCATTCGTATACTCAATTATTTAAAAGCAAACTTATATCCAGTAGTTTCTGTTGTTAATACAGTACAAAATGAAAGTAATATATTTGTTGATTGTTCAGAGGGTTCCTGTGTAGGGGTATTATACGATTATGTTGACGGTATAACACCAAATGGAAAGCAGGAGGCAGGAAGTATCGGAAAACAAATTGGGAAACTCCATAAATTAATGGAAAGCTATCCTCATAAACTTGCTCATAAAACAAAAATTGATTATATTGATGATTACATTTCTATTATGAAAGAAAAGAATTTTGATTCTGAAAAAATTATTGATCTGCAACAATATGGAGATGAATTATGGAATCGTATAAGTAAATTACCTAAAAGCTTTTGTCATGGTGATCTTCATACGGGAAATATGCTTAGAAATCAAAGAGGAGAATATGTTCTTTTTGATTTTGATGATGCTTCAGGGGATTATCCTAGTATGGATGTAGCATACATGAGTGATGATACAAACTTTAATCAGTTTCAGGAATCAATGTATGATAAAACTATGCACTTATATGAAAGTTTCTATTCAGGATATAGTAAAATTCGTCCATTGAGTAATATGGAGTATAACTCTATTTTTGATTTTATTGCTGTTAGGCATTTTCAAATAATATCAAGAATAGTTAGATGTCAAGGATTACAAAGCTTAGATGAAAAAGATTGCTATGAACAGTATACTTGGCTTATGAACTGGAGGGAACTTTGTATTAAAAAACAGCATTAAATCATAGATTTGGACTTTTACTTATCTGCTCAAGTTGGAGATAACGGCTGCACGTTCCTGGACGAGGTACACCTTAAGGGTGTAAGTTCAACTAAGATTCATTTGATAAAAATAATAAATCATATCAGCCTGTTCTCCAACTTTAATTCAACATGGTGAAAAGGATGAAAGATTATATGGTTTTATGATTTATTAGTCGGAGAAGGATTTGGGACAGAATCAGGAGTAGATATAAAAATATATAGGTCGGTATAAAATAAATAGAATATTATAACTTAGAATTTTAAAGATTACGCTTTATTTCCACCATTGATACCCACGGCAGAGATGTCGTGGGTTATTTTAATGCTATTTTCCAAATTCTTATAGATTGTACCAAGTTTATAGAATAAAGTTAATTGTAAAACATATTTACTAATACTTACATAATAACAACAGATTCGACAATATTTACTCAAATACTATGACATGATATAATAATAATTATGTTTTAAATATGAAATTATATTGAATTTAAAAAAATACTCAAATTAGGGGGAAGGTATGAAAAGTATAAAATCAAAGTTAATACTATTTTTAGGATTATTAGTGGTGGCTGTATGTATAGGCTTAGGTGGGATTTCATTTGTAAATTCAACAAAGTCACTGCAATCAAATTTAAGTAAAACACTTCCTAAAATTGCAGAAGAAACTGCCAGTAGTATTCAAGGAAGAGTTAAAGGACAGTTAAATCAATTAGAGGCTATTGCATCCATGCCTGAAATAAAAGATGTTAATAATTCATGGGAAAATAAAAAAGCAATACTTTTAGATCAGGCTAAAAGAATGGGAAGTGTCAAATTAAGCATAGGGGATAAAAATGGTGATGCTAAGGGTACAGATGGAAAGACTATTAATCTGAAGGATAGAGACTATTACCAAAAGGCGTTATCAGGAGAAAGTAATGTGTCAGACCCATTGATAGGTAAAGTTACTGGTACTGTAGAGGTTAAGTATGCTGTCCCTATTAAGAATAATAATGAAGTAGTAGGAGTACTATTTGAAACAAGAGATGGGAATCAATTAAGTGAGCTAACGAATCAGGTTAAGGTTGGAACAACAGGCTATGCTTTTATGATAAAAAAAGATGGTACCAATATTGCTAGTACTAATAAAGATCTTGTCCTTAAAATGTACAACCCAGTTGAAGAAGCAAAAAAAGATACTAAGTTACAGGCTTTAGCTGAAATTGAGAAGAAAATGGGAGCTGGAGAAACAGGAATCGGTGAATATACTTATGGTGGAGCAGATAAGTATGTGGGGTATGCTCCAGTTAAAGGAACTGAATGGTCTGTGGGAGTTATAGTAGTAAAGGGTGAAATATTGTCAGAATTGGATAGCCTAAAGATTTCAGTTGTAGGATTTTCTATATTATTTATATTAATTGGATTTGCAGTTGTTTATATTATTTCTAATAATATATCTAAAGGAATAAAATCAACTTCAAAACATCTGGGATTATTAGCAGAGGGTAATCTATGTGCAGAAGTTTCTCCTAAATACTTGCAATTAAAAGATGAAGTTGGAGAAATGACTAACTCAATGAAGGTAATGCAAGAATCCTTAAAAGGAATGATTAACAGAATAAAACAGAATTCTGAAAATATTAATATGCAGTCAGAAAATTTATCTTCTGTTTCAGAGGAAATAGCTAGTTCTTCACAAAATGTTACAGAAGCAATAAATGAAATTGCGCAAGGGACAAGTTCTCAATCTGAGGACTTAATGAATGTAACAGAAATTCTTAATGATTTTAGTGATAAATTATCTGGAATGGTTGGTGAGATACAAGTTGTGGATTCGAATTCTAGAGATATTAGCTTGATGGCAAAAGAGAGCAGTAATGAAATGAATGAATTGAATGAATCTGTAACTAAAGTAAGTACTTCATTTAAAGATTTTAATCGCAAAATTGTTGGTCTTGGAAAAGATGTAAATGAAATAAATGAAATTACTAATATGATAAATAGTATTGCAGAACAAACAAATTTATTAGCATTAAATGCAGCTATTGAAGCGGCTAGAGCAGGCGAGTCAGGAAAAGGTTTTGCAGTTGTTGCAGATGAAATAAGAACACTTGCCGAACAATCAAAAAATTCATCAGAAGATATTAATAGATTGATTAATGAGATAGCTAATAATACAAATGTTATAGTCCAGGATTCCGTTGAAATGGATGATGAACTATTAAACCAAGTTAAGATTATAAACAGTTCAATAACATCTTTCAAGAAAATTATAGAAGCAGTAAATGAAGTGATTCCTAAAATCGAAACAGTTAAAAAATCTGCTGAAGGTATAGATAAAGATAAAGAAACTATCTTGGGCAGAGTAGATGGTGTATCTTCAGTTTCACTTGAAGTTTCAGCATCTTCAGAAGAAATTTCTGCGTCATCAGAGCAGATGAGTGCATCTACAGAAGAAATAGCAGCAGCAGCACAAACACTTAGCAGTATGACTAAGGAAATGCTTGATGAAGTAAACAAATTTAAAATTTAGAGACGAAGAATTTCTAATCAATATGAAAAATAGATAAATAAATTATATTAAATTTAAAGTCACGATAAACAATCGTGGCTTTTTTAATGCATAAAAACTCTTTAACATGCAATTAACTTATCATGATGCTGAATTGGAAACAATAGTTACAAATGCTATAATTATAAAGTGTAGTGATAAGTTATGAGGTGAATAGTGTGAAGAAAATAGCCATTGTGGAAGATGATATGAAACTTAGAAAATATATTGTGAAATATTTAAAAGGATATAATTATGAAGTTTTTGTAATAGATGATTTTGAAAATGTGGAAGAGGAGGTACTTGCTTTAAATCCAGATTTAATTTTACTAGATATAAATTTACCAACCTTTGATGGGTTTTATTTTCTAAAGGTTATAAAAAGAAAAAGTGATATTCCTATAATTATAGTATCGGCTAGAAGCGAAGAAGGAGAACAAATAAGGGGCATAGAAATGGGAGCAGATGATTATGTAACAAAACCATTTAGTATGGGAATACTTTTAGCAAAGATAACTGCAGTTTTAAGAAGAACGACTACAAAAAGTATCGATGTTATAAAAGTATGTGACATGGCACTTATATGTGAAGGAATGCAGCTTAAAGTTAGAGATACAATAATTGATTTATCTAAAAATGAGTATAAGCTTATGAAGATATTTATGAATAATTATAATAAGATTGTTTCAAGAGATACATTATTAGAAGAACTTTGGGAAGAAGACGTTTTTGTAGATGATAATACGCTGACTGTTAACATAACAAGACTTAAGAAAAAGTTAAAAGATATAAATTTAGGATGCGAAATTGTAACTAAAAGGGGGAGCGGTTATGTGCTTAAGTAAATCTATAAAAGCAACTTTAATAAAAGAAAAAGCAGCAATAATAATATATTTAATGAATACAACATTTATAATGATGTTGTATTATTTGCTATATGGAGGTAAATTGCAGTTATACCCTTTAGCATTAACGGTATTTTTTCTCCTTTTATACTTAGTTTATAAATTTATAGTTTATAAAAAGCTCTATGGAATTTTAGAAGAAGGAAAGGCAAGTCCTCAATATAAGATAGAAGATGATTATGTATATAAGGATTTAGTGGATTATTTAGCACAAGTTCATAAATCATATATATTACAATTATATAATATGGATTTAAAGCTAGAAGAAAAGGATAGTTTAATGAGCCAATTAATACATAATATGAAAACATCCGTGGCAGTTATAGAACTAGCAGCAGAAGAAGGCTTAGAAAAGAATGATGATAATCAGGAAATATTTAAAGATATTATAGAAGAAAAGTATAGATTAGAAGACAATTTAGAGGGTGCTTTAAATGTATTTAGGGTTGAGAAGTTTTCGAAGGATTATATACCAGAGAAAGTTAACTTAAAGGAATTGGTGACTAAAGCGATTAAGTGTAAAAAAAGAGATTTTATTTATTCTAAAGTTTCCCCTAGGGTAGATATAGATGAAGGAATATATGTTTATACAGATAAGAAGTGGGGGAGTTATGTAATTGAGCAAGTAATAAGCAATTCAATAAAGTATTCTAATAAAAAAGATTCTAAGGTTAGTTTAAATGCAATTAAAGATGAAAATAGGGTTATATTGGAAATTGAAGATCAAGGTATTGGAATTAAAAAGCAATATATAAACAGAGTATTTGACTTGTTTTTTACGGGGAGTAATGGAAGGGATAACAGGGAATCAACTGGTATAGGGTTGTATATGTGCAAATTAGTATGCAAAAAATTAAATAATGAAATAAGTGTACAATCAGAGGAAGGAAAAGGAACTAAAGTTAGCATTTCATATATAAATGCAGAAGATTAAAACCTTACACTGGTGCAAGGTTTTGGTAAGAATAATCGATTAGAGAATTTATTTCAAGGTCATATAATTTAATTACTAAAGAAAATTGGTATATGAGGAGAATGAAAAATGAAAATCTTAGAGTGTGAAAAACTAACTAAAGTATATGATGCATTTAAAGGGGCACAACCAGTAAGGGCATTGGACAATGTAAGCTTTACGGTTCAAGAGGGAGAATTTATTGGCATTATGGGGCCAAGTGGAAGTGGCAAAACTACATTGTTAAATATTTTATCAGGGTTAGATAATGGAACTTCAGGCAATATATTTATCAATAATAAAAATATTTTGAAGCTAAAAAAAGATGATCTAGCCTTGTTTAGGAGAAGAAATCTTGGTTTTATATTTCAAGATTTTAATCTTTTAGATAGCTTAACAATAAGAGAAAATATTGGATTTCCTCTTACTGTTGATAAAATATCCCCAAGGCTTATAGATGATAAAGTAGATGATTTGGTGGATTTCTTAGAATTAAATGATATAGAAAATAGCTATCCTTATATTGTGTCAGGAGGTCAAAAACAAAGAACTGCAGTAGCTAGAGCCTTAGTTGGTGAACCAAAGATTATTTTTGCAGATGAACCAACAGGAAATTTAGATTCTAAGTCATCGAAAAATATTATGACTGTATTTACTAAGATAAATAAGGAAAGAAAAGCTACTATATTAATGGTAACGCATGATCCATTTGCTGCTTCATTTTGTAAGAAGATTATTTTTATAAAAGATGGACAAATTGAATTTGAGATTAACTCTAGTGGAAATAGAAAGGAGTTCTTTGACAAGATAATTGATTCTCAAACAGCAATTGGAGGTAAATACTAATGAAATTTAATGAACTTATATTAAAAAATATTAAATATAATATTAGAAATTATATTGCATACCTTTTGGGGACAAGTGCTGTATTAAGTATATTATTTATGTTTTTTAATTTCATTTATAGTGATACATTTTTAGAGAAATCCAAAGAAATATTCATAAAAGGATATGAAAAAAATATAATTATAGGGATTATGACTTTGTTTCTTATGGCGTTTATAATCTATATAACAGTAACTTTCACAAAAACTAGGGGAAAAGAATTAGGAGTATATTATACTATTGGATTGACCTCAAAGGAAATATTAAGAATACTTTTTTATGAAAACATTGTTATATCAGGTATCTCAATAAGCATAGGACTTATTGTAGGAATTTTATTTTCTAGGTTATTTAATATGGCATTCTTAAAGGTAATGGATATAGATAATGTAAATATTGGAGTTAATATTGTAGGACTTTTAAGTGTAGTACTAGTAGGGTTACTCATATTTTTAATTAACCATTTATACCAGAAAATTTTATTAAGAAGAAATTCAATAGTTGAATTAATAAAATTTTCATCAAAAAAAGAAGTAGCGAGAAAAGGTGTTTTTGTAAAAGGTATAGTATCTGCGATTGCCTTTGTAGTTTCATATAACAAAATTATTGAATGTATAGGTGGAGCAAGTAATATTACCAAGTATACTGTGGTATTTGCCATTGTGGCAATAGCATCATTGTATTTTTTAATAGGCTTTTTTATGGCGTTGGTGGAAGTTATATTAAAAAAGTTCAAGAAAATATATAACAATAATATAGTAACAATAAGAACCTTATCAAGTAAGTTTCTATCATATAGATCTACCATTTTTATATCAATAATAATGACAGCTGCAGGAATGTTTTTCATAATACAAGGAGTTTCATTTTATAAATTAGGAGGAATGTATATTGATAGGGATTATAAAAGTGATTTAAGTATTATTGTTAATAAAAAGCAATTAGATGGAAATGATTTTAAAAGTATAATAGAAAAATATGCAGGAAAAATCAAAGCATATAATGAACTTGAAAATATAGAAGAGCAATATATAGAAAAAAATCCTGAAGCAGGCTATAACATACGTGCGTTAAGAATAATTAGTAACGAGACCTATAATAAGACTACTAAATTGACAAAAGAATTAAAAGAAAATGAAGTAATAGCACCTATTGAAGAAGGAAGAAATATTAATGGAGACCTAACTTTAAAATTAATTACAAAAGGTAAAGCAATAAATACAAACTATTTCATTGATTTTATTAGTAATTTAGATAAGTATAAGAAAGAGAATAATAATAAGTATTTAGAATTTAATCAAAAAAATATAGCACATGAGAAAATGAAATTAAGCAATGAGATTTATGATTGTATCTCAGATATGAGGCCAGGTTTTCTAGTACTTAATAATAAAGTATATAATGAAATTAAAAGTAATCTTGACCCAGAAAATGTATACTATGATATATTGGTAGACTTAGAAAGTGATCATGATTATAAGAGGATAAATCAAGAGTTAAAAGAAGAACTAAAAAAAATAGGTGGAGAAGAGCTTGCAGAAACATTAAATATAAAAAGTAATTCACGACATATTGAGATGTCTAAAAGTAGTTTTATATTCTTTACGTTTTTCTTTTTAGGAGTAATTTTCTTAACTGGTAGTGGAGCAATACTATACTTTAAAATATTCACATCTTTGGATGAAGATAAGCAAAGAAAGAATAGTTTTAATAGAATAGGCTTGACGACCACAGAAATAAGGAAGATAATATCCAAAGAAATACGCATCATATTTTTAGTTCCTTCTATTATAGCATTAGTTATTACAGCAATAATTTTAATGAAAATGTATAATCAAATGAATGAAGGTAAAGTGCCACAAATTATTATGCTTTATATGTTTATGGGATATAGTATAGTGTATTTAAGTATTTATGAAATAAGTAGAAGGGCATATTTAAAGAAGGTATTTAGTTCAAGATAAATAATCATTCCCCCTGACAGAAATTATTGTCAGGGGAATTTTATTTATAAGCAAAGTTAGTTGTTCAAATCAAAGAGTTTTTCTAAAACTTGACTAGCAGTCCGTACATTTGTGTTTGTTTAAGGTGATGGTAAAGGTTGTTTTTTCACCATTATTATTAGTATAGAGCTCCAGTTTTCCATTATGTTTTTCAACTATTTTCTTTGCTATAGCAAGCCCTAGTCCAGTGCCACCATCACTTTTTCTTGCTTCATCACCTCTTACAAAAGGATCAAAAATGATATCTTGTATATGTTTTGGTATGCCGGAGCCGTTATCTCCTATTTCTAGAAGCACTGTAGAGGAGAGTTCTTTTATTTCGATTCTTAGTTTAGTTCCTTCAGTGTTGTATTTTAGAGCATTGCAAAGTAAATTTGAAATAGCTCTATTCATAATATTTTCGTCAAATGCAATAACTATTTCTCTTTCAGGAATACATATTTCTAGTTTATATTTTTTTTCTTCCATCTCATCATAGAATTCTGTTATTATTTCTCTTATAAATTCGCAAAAATCAGATTCTACTAAGAGAGGTTTATAGTCAGTGCTCTCTAGCTTAACAAATTCGAATAAATCATTAATAAGCTCACTTACTCGTCCACATTTAGTATAAATAGTATGGTAATATCTCTGTTTCTTATCTTGGTCTTCAATTAAGCCCTCATCTAGTGCTTTTGAAAAACATTGTATTGTTGATATTGGAGTCCTAATATCATGAGAAAGATCAATAAGGATTCTATTTCTACTCTGCTGAATTCTTTCTTTTTCTTCTTCAGTAGTTTTTAGCTTTTCAGTCATATAGTTAAAGCTATCTCTTATTGCTGCAAATTCTTTTTCAGCCTTGAATTCTAACTTAGTATCATAATTACCATCAGTCATTGTAGTTATTCCTTTAGTCAACTCCATGAGTGGTTTATTAATTTTTTTAGATGTCCATATACTAAATAGTACAATGTTTGTTATAGATAATAATAAAAAGAATACGCATCCTTTTATAAGATTGTTATATATGATACTTCCTGTTTCATAAGGGAATTTTTTTAGATTAAACTGAAGCTTAAACGCATCTGATGGATACTTCACTAGACAGTATAATTCTTTTCCATTATGAGATTTGAATTTCTGCAATGTTCCAAGATATTTAGAGGTGCTGTCCATATTTAGAGTGTTTATCATATCCTGTTCGGAGTACTTATAATAAGCATCTTTTTTAGTTCCTTTTGTAAAAATAACATTCATATTTGCATCAAGTATTTCTACCCATCCTTGTATATCTTCAATGTCTTTAGTATATATGTTTTCATAATCACTTCTTACGATAGAGGCAGAAGTGATTTTGGGAATATTTCCTTTTTCTGCTGAAGTATTTATTTGATATATAATGAAAATGAAGGTTAAAGCTAGTGAGAGTATTATTAATAAAACAAATACAACATATTTTTTTACTAGTGATAGGAATATGCTTTGTGCTTTTCTATTCATCAAAAACTACCTTCTTTTCAAATTTGTATCCAAGACCTTTAATTGTTTTTAAATATACTGGATTTTTAGTGTCTTCTTCAATCTTGCTTCGGATGTTGCTAATGTGTACCATTATAGTGCTGTCATCTTCTACAAAATAGTCATCCCATGCGTTTTCGAATATTTGCTTTTTTGTAAATATTCTTCCTGGTGATTCCATAAGAAGTTTAATTATCCTGTATTCTCTATTGGTTAATTCAATATATTTATCTTTACGCTTAAGAGTATTTTCATCTGTATTTAACTCAAGATTACCAATTTTAATTATAGTGTTGGCTCCATGAGTTTTATCTGGATTTAAATTATAAAATCTTCTTAACTGAGCATGTACTCTTGCAACTATTTCAAGTGGATTAAAAGGCTTTGATACATAATCATCTGCCCCTAATCCAAGCCCAATAATTTTATCATTATCGCAGCCTTTAGCTGAGAGGATTAATACAGGGATATTGCTTTTTTCCCTAATCTTTTTAAGAAGCTTAAGTCCATCTATCTCAGGCATCATGATATCAATTATAGCCATATCAATTCTTTCTTGATTAACGGCATTTAGAGCTTCAAGCCCATTATTAGCTTTTATTACTGATAAACCATCATTTTCAAGAAACATCTCTAGTACTTCTAAGATTTCACTTTCATCATCTGCGATAAGAATTGTATAAGGCATTCTAGTTATCCTCCTGTATTCCAAATGTATAGATTGGATTATTATAATTATTTTACCATAATGTAGGTGGGGATTATAATTTAATTACATTTTTAAAGTTTAGGAACGAAACAGAAGAATTGCACTAATACCACCAATAATCAATATAGAACCACCTATTCGAATAAGGATTAGGTATAATGATGTTGGTTCAGCCTTTGTTTTTACTTTCCATGAATCTGAAATTATCCATACTTTTTTAGGCATGACTAGCATTGCACCTCCGATAATAGTTAATAATATGCAGGCTATTAAATTCATTTTGAAACCTCCCTTAATTAATTTATACTAATATCATATAAGATTACATTTAACATAAACTTAAGCCAACCTAAAGATAACCTAAAGAAATATTACTAAGTTGAGAAATTTCAATTTATAGGAGATAATTAGTAAAAAGAGCATAAAAGAAAAAAATACTTTAGGAATTTGGAGTAGAGGGAAATTTATGATTAACTGGTTTAAGAAAAAGAACAATGTAATTAATAATGAAATGAAATTGGACAAAAAAAGAAAAGAGTACATATTAGATTTACTTGATAAAGCAAGGAAGGCTGATCCTAATTTTAAACAGTTTGGTGCTCAAAGCCATAAGTATAAGTTAAAGCCTACAATTTCAGAGAAAGAAGTCTCAGAGGCAGAGAAAAAGTATAATTTTAGATTGCCAGAAGACTATTTTTGGTTTATTACCAATGTAGGTAATGGAGGGGCAGGTCCCTATTATGGATTAAAACCATTTAAAGTAGATAATATTGAATATCTTGCTTCTTTAGGTAAGGAGACTCTTTTATCACCAATGAAATCACAAGAAGAATATGATAATTTTATTGAAAAATATGAGGAATGTGATGATGATGAATATGATGAGCTTGAGAGTGAATTATGGCAAGGATTATTATACTTAGGAACTCAAGGATGTACATTAAATATGAATATTATTTTATCAGGTGAGAATAAAGGAAAGATTATGTATGGTGATTATGATAGACACAGGCCTGTCTTTGCATATGGAAATTCATTTATAGAGTGGTATGAATGTTGGCTAATAGAAACTGCAAAAGGTTATGATATGACATGGTATGGTGGAAAAATGCCTGGAGATGAGAAAGAATTAATTAACAAGTATCTAACGTGTAAGGATGATATAAAACTAAAAATTCAGATTTTATTTTCCATGATGAAATTTGAGAAGGTATCATCAGAAACTTTAAATATTCTATATGAGCATTATTGTACCACAACGAATGAAGATGAGAGATTGGAGTTGTTTAAGAGATTAGTAAGGTTTAATCATCCTAAAATTAATCAAATTATAATAGATGGCTTTGATTCAGATGAGCCAGATAAATATGTAGATTATATTGTGATGTATCAGCAAAATAATTTTAATTTTTGGTATAAAATCTTATTAGATAATATAGAAAAATTTTCGTATAAATGTGTAGACAGCATATTTTGGAGAGTATTTCAACAGTGTAGTAATGTTGATGTAAATGACTTTTTAAAATTACTAAAAAGTAATGATGTTAATATGAGAGCAGTAACTTTAGGAAACTTGTTCCGTTTTTGTAATACCAATGATTATATAGAAGAAATATTACCAATGTTTAATGATGAAAAAATAGTTGTTAATAAGGCCATTTATATGACTCATGATAGTGATGATAAAAGACTTATACCAATTTATGAAAAGATATTGAAAGAATATAAGTTGGAGAACGATAAAGAGGATAACTTTGCAATAAATTATATGGAAAAGTTTTTAGAAAGAATGAAGTTGAAAGCTTAATGCTATAAATAGTGGATTTCAAATAAAAAATAAATATTATATGTTTAGAAAATCAATTATATTAAACTAGAAGCCACGACAGAAAATCGTGGCTTTTTTAATGCGGAAACTTTTTAATACATTATTACAACAATATGGTAAAATGTAATTATATTTTTAAAGCAAATATGAGTAATAAGATAGAATTTTAAAAATAATATTAGATTTGGTGAAAAAATATTAGGTTAGGATGATTTGTATGACTTATAGAAGAAAAGTAAGAAAATTTATTATAATTATCGTATTGTTAACTGGAATTACTACATTTTTGGTGCATAATATTGTGCTGAATATTTTAAGCCCATCCTTAGTTTATTTTTCAACTGCTTTATACATTTATAGTTTAAGGAATGAGATAGCAGAAGATATTGCTAAAAGGTATGGTAATGATTCAAATAAATTAAGATTAAATTATATTGTTATAAATGCTAGCTTAATAGTAGGAATTTCTTTGGTGATTATTTCATTAATAGTTGCGTTGCAATATCTAATGTTACATTAAGAAGAAGGTATAGACTAGATGATTTGAATTATTGATTATTCTTGAAATTAATAAAGGAGAAAATGGTGAAAAATAAAAATAAACTTTATCAAATTATAATATCATTATGAATATTATTTTTATTTAAATAATTATTACCCCAATCGCACATTGCATCTATTATAGGAGTTAAGGTTTTTCCAAACTCTGAGAGAGAGTACTCAGTTTTAGGTGGAACTACGGGATAAATAGTTCTTATAATTAACTCATCACTTTCTAGTTCTCGTAATTGTTGAGTAAGCATTTTGGGAGTGGCTTGGGGGATTAGCTTCTGTAACTCACTAAATCGAAGAGTTTGATTTATTAAGTGAAATAAAATGATTGCTTTATATTTTCCGCCAATTAGGCTTAGGGTAGCTTCCACGGGGCAGTTGAATTTTTTTGAGTTATTCATTATTTACCTCACTTTCTTTTTTCATAATATACAACTAAAGAATATATAACTAATCGAAAAAAATCGCTATCACGATGGTAACAAAAATTAACTTAATAAGCAAGTATAACCTAAAAATATCACTTACTTTTTAGTAAGTATGTTACAAAAAAGTGCTTTCTTGATTAAAGGAAAATTATTGTTACAATAATATCATAAATGAATTTGATACTAAAAAGTAATAAAGATTATGTGGGGAGGAATAAAATAATGAAAAAAAATATCGGATCAGTTTTAGGTCTTTATCCAACACCTTCAACAATAGTAGGAACAGTAGTTGAAGGTAAAGTTAATTGGAGTACTATTGCTCATGTGGGAATTGTAGGCGTGGATTTTATAATGCTTAGTATAGGAAAAGAACGTTACACCAGTATAGGGATAAAAGAAAATAAAGCAGTTTCCGTTAATTTAGTAAGTGAAGATATGGTGGTGGAAGCTGATTATGTAGGACTTGTGTCTGGTAGCAAAGTTGATAAATCACAAGTGTTTAAATACTACATGGGAGAATTAAATGTTCCAATAATTGATAAGTCACCACTTGTAATGGAATGTGAATTAGTAGATATTTATGATAGCAAAGATTATGATAATTTCATCTTAAAAGTTGTTCATACTCACGTGGAAGAAGATAGATTAAATGAAAATGGAAACATAGATTATGAAAAGGTAAGACCAGTATTGTTTGAACTTCCAACAGCATCATATTTAAAAACAGGTGATTTAGTTGCAAAGTGTTGGAATATTGGAAAAGAGTATAAGATATCAGAATAGAAGTAACTATATACTTGGGAAGAAGTAGTTTACTCAGTTAGATAAGAAAATGGTAAAGTTATTTATGGGTACTTAAAAACTTCTGCTAATTTGAAAAAAACTTGAGCATGATTGCATAATTCCTCATATCCATTATTTTGAAGACACCATTTAATTGAAGTCATAACATGTGATGCGTATAGCACTGAAAAATAGTCTAAAATTTTAGGGGAATGCTGAGTTTTGGTGTTATGTTGTTCATAAAAGCTTCTTTTTAGTAAATCAGCCATATCATCATATAAATGAATGGTATCTGTATGGATATTAAAGAGAGCCAAAATTTCTTCTCGTTTGGCAGATAGTATCTGGTACAATGGTTTTATTGTAATAAGAGCATCTTCTAAAGTGGCACAGCAAAATCGATTTCTCACACCAGCCTTTAGTAAATCTAATACTTCATTACAAAGCGTTTCAGCCAGTTGATATTTATCTTCATAATGTTTATAAAAGGTAGAACGGTTAATTAAAGCTGTGTCTAATATATCTTGCACAGTGATTTTATAAAAGTCCTTTTGTTTTAGTAAGAAAATAAAAGACTCCTCAATATTTTTTCTGGTTTTTATAACACGTAAGTCATTTTGATTCACTTAAAATCCCCCCTAACTTACCTCTATTTTAAAACACTTTATATAGATAAACAACATTATGTATGTTTTTTGTTGCTTAATTATATAAACATTGAAAATCTGATGATTGAAACATTAAAGCAGAAGATTAAAATGGAGAATGTAAGGAGGGATGATATATGAATGAATTAAAATGGTTTGTGTGGATGTTTCCATTGCTATTTATTGTACATGATATGGAAGAGATTGTTATGGCAAAGTGCTGGTGCAAAAAGGGGTTTAAACAACATATACGTTTGCCTATAACACCTTTTGGATGCACAAAAAATACAGCTGGATTTGCTATAGGGGTGTATGAAGAGCTGATTTTATGGATTTTTGCCACTATGCTTGGCAATATAACTGGATTTTATGGGTTATGGTATGGCTTACTAGTAGCTAATATTGTACATCTGATTTTATTCCATATAATATTGTTACCATTATCTTATCGACACTATGTTCCTGGGGAGATAACAGGATGGCTAACTGTTATTCCATGTTGCTATATTTTAAAACTTGCCCAGAACATTCTTGGTTATTCTGTTGCTGAAATTGCCATTTGGATAACAGTTGGAATTTTATTTGCTTTTATTAACATGAAGATATTGCACAAGAACATTAATAATCTTGCTAAATTAGTTGAATGATTATGTTGCTTAAAGATAAAAATTATAATCTTAATATAATTAAAAGCCCTTGAAATCAAATCAAGGGCTTTTACTATTTTTAGAAAAATGGTCCTATAAAAGGCTGATAATATAAAAATATGGAAGTTTATCAATAAAGTTCATTAGACATACAAAGTTTAATTATTTCAACAATATAGTAGCTTATAAATTTGCAAGTCTTTTATATAGAATTCTTGCTCTTTAGCTTCATATAGCTTGAAGGAGTAATTCCAGAAATCTTTTTGAAAAGTTTACTGAAATAATAAGGGTCATCAATTCCAACCAAGTAGCCAACCTCAGAAATCTTTAGAGGAGTGGCATCAAGCAAGTCCTTTGCACGGTTTACCCTAATAATGTTAAGATAATTCATTATGCTATATCCAGTCATTCTTTGAAAAACTCTATTTAGATAATCATAGTTAGATTCAAAGTTTTGCTCAATATCAGCACTAGTTATTTTATTTTGATAGTTAGAATTTATGTAGTGTTGTATATTTCTGCATTTTACAAAGGCTTTTGAAAATTGAGGTTGAGAGCTTTCTATCTTAGTAGAGGTATAGTCTCTGCTTATTTTTATTAACATTTCTAAAAGTTTCAAAGAAGCTATTCTTTTGTAGCCTTCGTATTTATGGTAGTAATCGCTATCAGCATTTACTAGCAAAGACATCAATTCATTTTCATCTTCATAGTGATAGTATTTTGGTAAATAAAATTCAGGCGTCGTATCAGAAAGTTCGCTAAGATATTCACTGTGAAGAGCAGCTTTTCTTTTGTCCATTAATTTTTGAACTATTTCTTCGTAAGAGCTGATATTTAAAGGAGAAATTTTAGGATGTTTAAAGTGAATGTAATAATAATGGCAAGAAGCTTCCTTATATCCGTAGTGTTCAATATTGGGTTCTAACAGCAAAACATCTCCTTTAATAAGATGGTATTCTACATTCTTTTCTTTAATATAGAGTTCTCCAGTTTTAACTATATATAAAATGTATTCGTTAATAGTTCTATTGAAATGTTTCCAAGGCTTTACATAATCTACGTGCCCTATTAGCCTTACTGATGGAACAATGCTTGTATATATTGATAATAAATTCATGTTGAACCTCCGCTAATATTAATAGTCGCTATAGTACAAAAAAAGTATAGATTGTACATTTAATAATATTGTATAACAGATTAGAATGAAATCAAAGATATGAAAGATATACAATAAAGCTACATAAAAGGAATTTATATTCTGAAATTGTGGAGAGTAATGTCTTTATGACCAATTAGAAAACGTTTAACAAGTTATATTGATAATAAGTGCTAAAAGCACTTTTATATAAAAAACAAGCTATGGGGGGAATAGGGAATGAAAAATAAAAAAGTAATTTCATTAATTTTGACAGGAATTATGGCTTCTGCACTGTTCGTAGGCTGTGGCAATAATTCTGCAGATACGAATGGACAAGGATCTGCTAAAACTGTTGCAGATTTAACAAAGCTTAAAGGACAAATTGAAATGTGGAGTACTTTTACAGATGCAGAGAATAAAGTTTTAAAAGAAAAAATAGTTCCTGCATTTAATAAGACATATCCAGACATTAAAGTGAAAATTACACCAATGCCTAGTGGAGATGATTATAAAAAGCAGATTCTTCAAGGAGCTATGAGTGGGACTGTGCCAGATCTTGCAAGAACTGATATCGTGGATGTGGCTCAATATGCAGAGCAAGATTACTTAGAGCCTTTAGATAGCATGCCAGGTTTTGATGATTTAAAAAAGGAAATCTATGAGGGGCCAATGAGCACTAATTACTATAACAGTCATTATTATGGGTTACCACTTGATGCAAATACAAAGATAGCGATCTTTAATAAGTCAATGTTAGAAAAAGCAGGCTTTAAGGAAGCTCCTAAGACTATGGATGAATTAGTACAATATGCTGCTAAAGCAAAAGAAAACAAGGTAGCAGGAATTGGTATAGCAGGTTTAGAGTCTTGGGCAATAGGTCCATATTTCTTGTCCCTAGGTGGCAAGTTTACAGATGATAAGAACACAAAGGCATCTGGATATTTGAACAGTGATGCTAGTGTAAAAGCTCTTGAAAAGATAGTGGAATGGAATAATAACGGCTATGTAGCAAAGAGTTTACTTGGTGGAGAAGGTACTTGGGAAGGATATAATGCAGGTCACTATGGAATGATTGATGATGGTCCATGGTGGTACCCAACAAATAAAAATCAAAAAAATGTTAAGGATAACGTAGTGTTTGCTCCAATTCCTAAGGGAGATGGAGGAAGTATATCACTAGTAGGTGGAGAAGATACAGTAATATTTAAAGCTTCTAAGAATAAAGAGCAAGCTTATGCTTTTGCAAGATTCTTGGCTTCTGATGATGCTCAAACCATATTTGCAACAGAGTTAGGTATGATGCCTGTTAATACTAATACTTCTAAGAAATCCGTGGTTACTGATAATCCAATACTAAAAATATACATGGAACAGCTTAAATCAACTTGGGCTAGAACTCCAAGTCCAAAGTGGGGAGATATCTCAAATGCTATTAAAGAGGACTTTGAGCTAGCAGTAAGAAAGAAAAAGAGTCCAAAAGATGCTTTAGATGATGCTGCAAAGAAAGTGGATTCTTTACTTCAAGCAAAGAAATAAATTTTAAAAGTATAAATTGAGGATTGAAGAACATTCAATCCTCAATAGTGAAAAAGGAGAGTGAAGCATTTGGAAAATAGCACAGTTACTGTTTCACAGCAAAAAGATAAAAAAGTTAAATTTGATAGAAAGCGAAGAGAGGCACTGGAGGGATGGGCATTTATAGGAGTTGGCTTTTTACTATTCTTAATTTTTATAGCATATCCATTACTTAAAAATATCATGATGGCATTTATGAACTATAGTGTTAACCCTAATAAACCAAGTACATTTATAGGACTTGCAAACTTTAAGAAGGCATTTTTCCCAGGAGGCGCTATAGATGAGAGTTCAAAGTTTTATTTATCACTAAGAAATACATTGCTTGCAGTAATAGTTACTGTACCTATCCAATGGTTTTTAGGAATGATTGTGGCAATATTAATAGAGTCTCTTTCAAGAGGAAAAGTATTTTATAGATTTTTGTTATATGTCCCTGTTATATCAGATTGGATAGTAGTTGCTATATTATTTAAATATATTTTCCAAGATACTCAGGGAGCTTTGGTAAACTCAATACTTTTGAAGCTGCATCTTATAAGTCAACCTGTTTCTTGGCTTCAAAATGAGTGGACAGGAAACATAGTAATATGGGCGTTATGTATATGGAAGGGCATTGGCTGGGTAATGATAATGTACACTGCTGCAATTCAAGATTTGCCTAAAGATATTTATGAAGCAGCTGATGTAGATGGAGCAACAAAAGCTCAACAAATGTGGAAGATAACCTTGCCACTTCTTGCATCTAGAACTTATTTTATAATAATTAATTTGATAATAGGTGCTTTTAATATTATGCTTCAGGTAATGTTGGTTACTGCAGGTGGACCACTTGGAAAGACTGATGTTCTTTTAGATTATATGTACAATAAAGCTTTCTCAAGTTTTGATTTTGGGTATGCAGCAGCACTTAGTTTAATAATGTCTGTAATCCTAATAATCATTTCCACAGTACAGAGAAAATTAACCAAAGATGCAGAAATTCAGTTTTAAGGGAGGAGAGAAATATGGTTAAAAATAAAGCTGGACAAGTAATATTACATCTAGTGCTTTTAGTAATGGTGGTGATTGCACTATTACCATTCTTAAACAT